>JABSPI010000266.1 GCA_013214365.1 Erythrobacter sp. | reverse complement strand
CCGTGATCGACATGGCCCATAATCGTCACCACAGGCGGGCGTTCGACCAGAGTGTCCTCGGGATCGACATCCTCTTCAGTGGTGATGTCGACATCGGCCTCGGACACCTTTTGGATATTGTGGCCGAACTGTTCGACCAACAATTCCGCTGTGTCCTGATCGATCGTCTGGTTGACGGTGACCATCATGTCGAGATTGAACAATTCCTTGACCAGATCGGCGCCCTTCTCGCCCATCCGCTTGGCCAATTCGCCAACTGTAATGGCTTCAGGCACAACCACGTCGCGGATCTGTTTCTCACGTGGCTTGGATGAACCGCCGCCTTGCAAGCGACGTTCTTTCTCGCGCGCACGTTTGAGCGCGGCGAGCGAACGCGCGCGCCGGCCTTCATCCTCGTTCAAGGCTTTGGATACAGTCAAGCGGCCAGAGCGGCGCTTATCCTTGGATTGGGCGGTTTCTTTGACCGCGCGTTTTTCTTCTTTTTTCTTCTTTTCAGGGCGCTTGGGCTCGGGCCGCGCAACAGGGGTGAATTTGCGCGCGCTCGGCGTCGGGGTGGCCGGTTTGCCTGGTTTGGCCGCCTCGGCCGCCTCGGCCGCTTGGGACTCGGCCTGCGCTGCTGCGGCGGCTTCGGCTTCTTTTTGGGCCTCCTGCTTGGTGCGCTCTTCGGCTTCGGCTTTGGCTTTGCGGTTTTCTTCCTCGCGGCGCTTTTTATCCTCGGCGTCCTGCTTGGCCTTTTGTTCGTCACGCTTGCGCGCTTCTTCGGCCATTTTCAGCCGCTCTTCCTCGGCTTCGCGCTGCATGCGCGCGACGCGCTCCTGCGCGGTTTCAGCCGGGACAGCCGGCTTTTTGGGCGCAGGCTTGTTGGGCGCTTCCTTGGCCTTGGGCGCGGGTGCGGGCGCGGGTTCGGGCGCTGCTTCGGGCGCAGGTGTCTCGCCCGGCTTTACGAGCTTGCGGCGGCGCTTGACCTCAACCGCGACCTTGTTGGTGCGGCCGTGGCTAAAGGTCTGTTTGACCTCGCCGGCATCGACCGCCCGTTTCAGGCCCAGCGGTTTGCGTGCAGGTTTTTTATCTTCGTCGCTCATTATAGCTCGTTAGTCCTTCAAAGTCTCTTGTCTGCACCGCGCATATGCCGCTGTGCCATTCGCCCATTTAATCCAGCATCGCTAACCGGGGGGATCATTCCCCAAAAACCGGGTCAGCCGCGTCACCGCCTGCCCCACACGGCTTGCGGCATCTTTGCCGTTCCCGCCTTTATTGTGTGCGCCCGAAACGCCCAGATGGACGACGTTTGCGCGGCCCAATGCCACAGACAGCGTGTCGCGGTCCAGAGGCAAGACAATTCCGCGTTTGCCCGACCCCTCTTGATCAAGCCCCACTCGCCATGCCTGGTCGAGTTTGCGGCGGCCATCTTCGCTGGCATCGCTGGCATGCAGCAACAGGCCGATGCGACCGGTGCGGGCGTGTTCGGCGATCCGGCTGGAGCCCAGTACGATATTGCCACCACGCCATTCCAGACCCAGACGGTCGAGCAGGTGGCGGGTCAGCCCCGCCGCGATTGCGCCGGGCAAATCATCGCCGATTTGCAATTGCAAACGGTGCCCATCGTGATCGATGGGGCCACCCTTGAATGACCGCATCAATGCCCGTTTTAAATGGCCATCGCCCATCGCGCTTTCAAGCGCGGCTTTATCAGGCGCGATCCACGCCCCGCGGCCCGGCGCCTTGGCGGCCGGATCGGGCAAAACCTCGCCGCTGGGCGCGATCGCCAAGCGGATCAATTGCGCGCGCGGCGCCGTCTCCCCAGAAAGGATACAGCGACGTTCGCTCCCAGAAGCAAGTTCGGGAGCGCGCCGTTCAGCGATATCGGGGTTTACGCGCTCATTGGGTGGAGTCCGCATCGGCGGCCTCCTGAGTGTCGGCAGCCGGAGCTGCGTCCTCTTCGTCTTCGAACCAATGCGCACGCGCGGCCATGATGATCTCATTGCCCTGTTCTTCGGACAGGCCATATTCACCCAGCACGCCGCCTTTGTCCTGCTCGCGCTGCGGACGACGCATGGGCGGGCCATCGGCATTGTTGCGACGCCGCGGCGCCTCGCGCTTCTTGGCGATCAATTCATCAGTGGCAAGGTCGGCCAGATCGTCGAGCGTCTTGATCCCGGCTTTGCCAAGCGTGACCAACATCGCCTCGCTCAGATGCGGCATGGTCGCCAGATCATCTTCCACGCCAAGCTCGCGCCGCGCGGTGCGATGCGCCTCTTCCTGACGTTCCAGAGCTTCGGTGGCGCGGCTCTGCAATTCTTCGGCCAGCTCTTCGTCAAACCCTTCGATAGCGGCCAATTCGGCCATTTCGACATAGGCGACCTCTTCGAGCATCGCGAACCCTTCAGCCACAAGCAGCTGCGACAAGGTTTCGTCGACATCGAGTTCTTCTTCGAACATTTTCGAACGCTCGGCGAATTCCTTCGAGCGCTTCTCCGATGCCTCTTCCTCGGTCATGATATCGATCTGGTGACCGGTCAGCTGGCTGGCGAGACGGACATTCTGCCCGCGCCGGCCAATCGCCAGGCTAAGCTGATCGTCGGGCACAACCACTTCGATCCGGCCATCCTCTTCGTCAAGCACAACGCGCGCAACCGTGGCCGGCTGCAAGGCGTTGACGACGAATGTCGCGGTGTCTTCGGACCACGGGATGATGTCGATCTTCTCGCCCTGCAATTCCTGCACGACGGCCTGCACCCGGCTGCCTTTCATACCCACACATGCGCCGACCGGATCGATCGAGCTGTCATGGCTGATCACGCCGATTTTGGCCCGGCTGCCCGGATCGCGGGCGGCGGCTTTGATCTCGATAATCCCGTCGTAGATTTCGGGCACTTCTTGCGCGAACAATTTGCGCATGAAATCAGGCGCGCCGCGCGATAGGAAGATTTGCGGACCGCGATTATTGCGCTCCACCTTGGTGATCACTGCGCGCACACGCTCGCCCACCCGCGCCGCTTCGCGCGGGATTTGCTGGTCGCGGCGGATAACCCCTTCGGCTCGGCCCAGATTGACAATCACATGGCCAAATTCGACCGATTTGATCACCCCGGTGATAACCTCGCCGGCGCGATCCTTGAACTCTTCGAACTGACGCTCACGCTCGGCATCGCGGACCTTTTGAAAGATCACCTGCTTGGCGCTTTGCGCGTCGATCCGGCCCAGATCCACCGGCGGCAGCGGGTCAACGATAAAGTCGCCAATCGCGGCGCCTTCCTGAACCTTGCTCGCTTGCTTGAGGTCAACCTGCTTGAAGTAATCATCGACCTCTTCGACCACCTCGACCACGCGCCACAGCGTCAGATCACCGGTCTTGGGATCGAGCTTTGCACGGATGTCATTCTCGGCGCCGTAGCGATTGCGAGCCGATTTCTGGATCGCCTCTTCCATCGCTTCGATCACGATCGCCTCGTCGATCATCTTCTCGCTGGCAACGGATTTCGCAATCGCGAGCAATTCTGCCTTATTGGCGGAAATGGCACTGGCCATCAGTCGTCTGCCTTCTCTTCAGTTTCTTCTTCAATAGTGTCGGCACCGCCCATATCGAGCGGCTTGGTTGCAGCGACAAGCGCGTCTGTCAAAACAAGCTTGGCGCTGTGAACTTCATTTATGGGGAGAAACGCCTCCCCCGATTTGGCATCGGCGATCTGGATCATGCCATTGTCGAGCGGGCCCAGCACGCCTTTATAGGTGCGTTGCCCCTCAAACCCCTTGGCCATCACGATCCGGGCCTCGTGCCCTGCCCAATTGGTGTAATCCTTGGCGCGGGTCAACGGGCGGTCAATTCCGGGCGAGGACACTTCGAGATGATAAGCCCCCTCGATCAGAACCTCGCCGGCTTCTTCGCGGGCATCAATCATATCGGACACACGCCGCGAGAGCGCCGCGCATTGTTCGATCACCAATTGGCCGGTGGCCGGATCCTCGGCCATGATCTGCAGCGCCTCACCGCCATCGCCCGCCTCTGACGGCATCATCTTAACGCGCACCAGCTCAAACCCGAGCGCACTCGCTTCGGGTTCAATCAGATCGCTAAGGCGAACAAGGTCAGTCATAAAAGTTGCAAATTTTCCTGCACAGGCGTGTATTCAAATCGACCAAGAGACCTTTTGATCGCACCAGCGAGAACGCAACAGCGGATCGATGCCGGCACCTTGCGGCGCCAGCCCCTTCAAAGTCTCAACAATGTCGGGATTGATATGCAGGTAGGCCCGCGCCCGCAATTTGGCAAGCCCAATGGTGAGAAAGCTGCGATTAAAAAACCCCGGATGCGCCCCGCGGGCCGCGCACCGCGGGCAAAAAGGCATCGCACGCGGCAGCAAATCGGGCCTAGAACCGGCCCTTATTTTCGCCCGTGGTCCAACTGCGCACGGTCTCGATCAACTCCTCGCGCTCGTGCGCGGCAAAGGAATCCTGATAGCGGCGCAGATCAGCGACAAACAGATCGGTCACAGGGATTTCAAACTCGACCGCATTCAACCCTTTTTCCTGGCGCGTTACGGTGACGAAACGGTCGATTGGACCCGACCGCAAATAGCCATCCGAGCCGACCTTGACCGATTGGTGCATCGCGATCAGCGCACCGGTGCGCGAGAGGTTGGTGATGATACAGGGGAAATTGCCCTGCGTTGCGATCAATGTGCCAGGCAGGCTGAGAGGCAATCGCGGAGCGACGCGTTCGCTGATTCTCGTATCGTGGTAACCCATTATTCGCGGCGCCCTAGCTTGCTGTAATTATTTTGTTTTGCGCCCGGGCCCTCGCGCCCGGTGCTTTTCCTCGTGCCAAATGTCTACGCAAAAGCGGTAAACAAGGGGTTGAGACACACCAAAATCTCACCGCAAAAATACGTAAAAATGCCTAGCCCGCCTGCGCCGACTTGGAGCAGGCCTATTCGCCTTGTTCCATCAGGCCGTGTTTTTTGATCGCATGGCGCAATTGATCATAGCTCAAAGACAAGGCTTTGGCGGTCTGGCGCTGGTTCCAACGATGCTTGCCCAGCGCATGTTCGACGATGGAACGCTCGTGATCGTCGACCGCGGCGCGCAAATCATCGATCCCGTCAAAATTGGTCGTGGCCGGCTTGGCATGAGCGGGCTGCGAAGGCGCGGTAGTGTGGGCATGAACAGGTGCGGAGGCGGTGGCGCTGGTGCGGTGCGGCGGAGTGACGGGTTTCCACGGGCTGTCGAACGGATCACACTGGATATGCGAAATCGGGGTTTCG
>JABSPI010000265.1 GCA_013214365.1 Erythrobacter sp. | reverse complement strand
AATGACCCGCCACCTTGCGCTGCTGGGTTCTATCAATGTTGGCGGCAATCGGATCGCGATGGATGATCTGTGCGCGGCCTTGACGCAGCGCGGCCTCGCCCAAGTCGCAAGCGTCGCGGCGAGCGGCAATATCCTGTTCGATCATGTGGGCGATGCGGCCCAAACGCCCGATATGCCCGATACGCCCGATACCACCATTCCCGGCACGCTCGCCCCTGCGCGCGCAATCGCGGCCTGCCTGTCGGAAGATTTCGGCATAGACAGCGCCGTGGTGGTGATGAACGCTGCGCAGTGCGAGGCGGCGATTGCGGACAATCCGTTTGTCGCTGATGGCGCGGACAATCTGGTCCATATCCATTTCCTCGAGGATCACCCTCCCTTGCACGCTTTTGACACTTTGGTCGACGATCATCGCGGCCGCGGGGATGAACGCATCGCCTTGGGGCACCGCGCGCTCTATATCGATTATGTCAACGGGGTGGGGCGCAGCAAGCTCACCAGCGCCTTCATCGCCAAGCGGATGGGATGTCGCGGGACCGCGCGCAACATCCGCTCGCTCCGGCGGATAATTGCGGCTATGGGGGGCTGATTATGGCCAAAAGACAAGACCACACCGCCGAACAGCAATCGGTCCGCGTCCTCAAAGTGGGCGAACGGGTGCGCCACATTCTGTCCGAATTGCTCGCCCGGCAAGAAGTGCATGACGATGTGGTCAGCGCATCGAACATTGCGGTGACCGAGGTGCGCATGACACCCGACCTTAGAAACGCGACCGCTTATGTGAAGCCGCTTTTGGGCAATGCAGAGGATGATGTGGTCAAGGCCCTGCGCCAGAACACCGCCTTCCTCCAGCGCGAAGTGGCCAAGCGCCTCGGCCTCAAATTCGCGCCCAAATTGAAATTCCGCAAAGATGAAAGCTTTGCCGAAGCCGACCGGATCGAGGAATTGCTGCGCGATCCCAAGGTTGCGCGCGATCTGGAAGAGGATGATGAGGCTTAAGATGATGAGGCCTAAGCGGCCCACCCTCTAGTCCCCAACGCTTTGGCGCCGCACCATCAGCGCATTCAGCGTGATCTCCACCCGGTTGCCCACAATCAATTGATAGCTGCGCATGCCATAATCGCGCCGGTCGATTTCCATTGTCCCGGTGAAACGCACCGGTTGATCCCCGGCGCGCACGGGGTCGCGTTCAAAGATCACATCGAGCGTTTCGGTGTTGCTCACCCCGCGCGCGGTCAGCTCGCCGGTTAATGTCCCACGCGTGGGCGAGGTCAGTGCGAGCGATCTGCCGACAAAGCGTATGGTTGGATAGCGATCGACCCAGAAAAACCGTTCGCCGCGCAGCCGGTTGAGCGTGACCTCATCGGGCGCTTCCAGCGCGCGCGCATCAAAGGTCACATCGATCATTGCCGCTTCGGGCTCGCCCGGCACGATCTGGACCGCGCCTGCCATTTCGGGAAACCGCGCCGTCTTGCTGGCAAGACCGAAAAACGGGACGCGCGCGGACACATCGCTGGCCGAGGCATCGAGCCGGTAATTGAGCGGGCCGGATGCATCGGGGGATGCGTTTGCGGGCGCGCCCGGCGCAATCGTGTTCGGCCGCGCGGTTGCGTCTTGCGCGGCCGAGCCTGCCGTGCTGGCCACGATCAAGGCCGCGCCAAGCGCCAATGCTCCCCCGGGGATGATGCGTGTGATCATACCCTCATCTACGCCCGGCCTAGCGGTTTTGTTTCCTCAAACCCGCGCGCGCCAGCACTGTGCCAGAGGCGCGCTATCCGCCGGCTCCGGGCAAAGTGTAGGCGACCGGCGCATCAGGCCCCATCGGAATGCCGAGATAGAACCAAACCACGATCAACACCGTGCCTGAAATCAGCAGCCATACCGAATAGGGCAACATCATCGCGGTCAAACTGCCCAGACCAAAGCTGGGCTGCCAACGCTGGGCAAAGACGAGGATGAGCGGGAAATACACCATTAGCGGAGTGATGATATTGGTTGCGCTGTCGCCGACGCGGTAGGCCGCGGTCGCGCCTTCCGGGCTGATCCCGAGCAGCATCAGCATCGGCACAAGGATCGGGGCAAGCAGCGCCCATTTGGCGCTGGCCGAACCCACAAACAGGTTCAACATGGCAGCAAAGATCACCATCAGCCCCAGAACAATCGGCAAAGGCAGGCCGGTGGATTCGATCGCATCAGCACCATGCACCGCCGAAATCAGCCCCAAATTCGACCAATTGAACATGGCCACGAAATGCGCGGCGGCAAATGCCAGGACAAGGTAATAGCCCATATCCTTCATGCTCTCGGTCATCATCGCGACCAGATCTTTATGGTTGTTGATCGTGCCGACCGCGCGGCCATAGGCCCAGCCGGTTGCCAGAAACAGGATGAAGAAGGCCGCAACCAAGGATTGGTAGAGCGGGCGCAGCTCGCTGTGGATGGAACAATCGGCAATCGGCGCACCGTCGCTGGTCAGGCAGGCCGCCTCATTCACCAATGGTGTGCCCGGCGCAAACACCATCGCCGCCCACAAACCGATCACTGCCAAAGCGGCAAGACCTGCGGCGCGCAAACCTTTTGAAGATGCGCCGCCATCATGGGCGGTGGGGTCGGGGCTCAGATCATCATCTGCGCCGCCTGCTGTTGCGCCGCCGGTCCACGGGCCAAGGCGCGGCTCGATAACCTTGTCGGTCACATACCAGATGATCGGCAGGAACAGCACGGTCATCGCGCTGATGAAATACCAATTGCCCGCAATGTTCGCGGTCCAATTCGGGTCGAGCGCGCTTGCCGCGACCGCCTCTTCGGTTATGCCGAACAGCAAAGCGTCCAATTGCCCCGGCGAAATATTGGCCGAAAACCCGCCCGAAACCCCTGCAAAGGCGGCGGCAATCCCCGCCATGGGATGGCGCCCAGCCGCAGCGAACAAGATCCCTGCAAGCGGGATCAGCACCACATAACCGGCATCAGCGGCATGATTGCCCAACATCGCAACAAGCGCCACGACCGGCGTGAGCAGAGCCTTGGGCGCGCTCTTGACCGCTTTGGCCATGCCCGCGGCGAAAAAGCCCGAACGTTCCGCAACGCCCGCGCCCAGCATCACCACCAGCACATAGCCCAGCGGGTGGAAATGGGTGAAGGTCTTGGGCATTTCGACCCACAGCCGCTGGATATTTTCGGGCGACAACAAGCTCACCGCCTGAATCACTTCAAACGAACCGGTTTGTTCGTCGATCTTGGTGGGGTGGGAGGCCGACACGCCGAAAGCTGCGCTCAGGACCGAGATCGCGACAAGGGCGATGATCAAATAAAAGAACAAAAATACCGGATCGGGCAATTTGTTGCCAGAGCGCTCAACCCAGCCAAGAATGCCGGTCATGCCTTCGGATTTGGTCGCGTCTGCGGCCGTTGCCATATCTTTGATCCCCGTTTTGTTTTCCAGTTCGTGGGCCTGCGCTAGCATTGCTGATGCCGGCTGTCTGCCCTTTGCTTGGCATAGATGTTGAAGAAATGATGTTGAAGAATTTTGAGCGCCGCGCGGTCCGCGCTTGCCCGCCGGCCTGCATGCTGCAAGGCTTGTGCGCATGGCCAAGCTCTATTTTTACTATTCCAGCATGAATGCCGGCAAATCGACCACTTTGTTGCAGGCCGATTTCAACTATCGCGAACGCGGCATGGCGACCATGGTGTGGACCGCCGAACTCGACACACGCAGCGCGGGGATGGTGCAAAGCCGGATCGGTCTGGAGGCGGGCGCGCATCTCTATCGCCCGGCCACCGACCTGTTCGCAGATATCAGCGCGCAGCACGCGCAATCGCGGCTCGATTGCATCATGGTCGACGAGGCACAATTCCTGACCAAGGCGCAGGTTTGGCAATTGGCCAAATTGGCCGATGAATTGTCGATCCCTGTCCTGTGCTATGGTTTGCGCACCGATTTTCAGGGGGAATTGTTCCCCGGTTCGGCGGTCTTGTTGGGGATTGCCGATGCGCTGGTGGAACTCAAAGCGGTGTGTTGGTGCGGGCGCAAGGCGAGCATGAATTTGCGCGTCGATGCAGCCGGGCGACCCGTCAATGAAGGCGAACAGACCGAAATCGGCGGCAATGACCGCTATGTCGCACTCTGCCGCAAACATTTCAGCGCCGCTCTGGCCGGCGATCTGGCAGCGGTGGGCTAGCTGTGGAGCCGGTCCGCCAGCCTCCTCGACCCTACGATCCCGATTGGCCCGCCCAGTTCGACGCAGCGCGCCGGGTTCTGTGGGATATCTGGGGCGATTGTGCCTGTGAAATTCATCATATTGGCAGCACAGCGATACCCGGAATTTACGCCAAACCTGTGATCGATATACTTATCGAGGTGACCCGGGCCGAGGCGCTGGATCAGCGAACGGATCAGATGATTAGCGCAGGGTTTAAATCGAGAGGGGAAAATGGCATTTGCGGACGACGCTTCTTCACCAATGCTGATGATAAGGGTGTTCGAACGCATCACATACATGTTTTTGCAAAGGGTTCGCCCAATGTCCTGCGCCATTTGGCTTTCCGTGATTATTTGCGCGCCCATGCCGAGATAGCGGCAGCCTATTCTCAATTGAAACAGGCCATCGTGTCAGACTGGCGCGGGGTCGATGATTACATCGCTCGTAAAGCGCCATATGTAGCGGAAATTGAACGCGCGGCTTTGAATTGGGCACGCGCGCAGACCTGACCACAAAGGCACCCAGAAGGTACAGACCTAGCGTTTTTAGAGTTCATAACCCACATCGTCATTATGCCAGATACCTTCATACTAATCTTAATCCTTGTCCCGTGCCTGACCATTGCGATTGTCTTTCACGAGGTCGCGCATGGATATGTGGCCAAATTGCTCGGCGATCCCACTGCGAGCGAGCGGGGTCGGCTGACCCTCAATCCGATCAAACATATCGACCCGGTCGGCACTTTGCTTGTGCCGGGCGGATTGTTGTTGATGGGCGCGCCGGCCTTTGGGTGGGCAAAGCCGGTGCCGGTGAACAAATACCGGCTGGATAATCCGCGTTTCGGCATGATGGCGGTGGCAGCGGCGGGGCCGGCGACCAATTTCATTCTGGCCGGGTTGGGCGCGATTGCTTTGGGCCTTGCGGCGGCGATCTTTGGCTATCCGGCGGCAGGTGAGCAGAACATTTTCTACACCGCGCTGTCGATGTTTTTGTTGCTTAATATTTTCCTTGGCCTGTTCAACCTGTTGCCGATCCCGCCTTTTGATGGGTCGCATATTGTCGGCGGGATTTTGCCTGCACCTTTGCGCTATTACTGGGAACGGCTTCAGCGGTTTG
>JABSPI010000264.1 GCA_013214365.1 Erythrobacter sp. | reverse complement strand
ATCGCACCGGCAAAATTGTCAGCCACCATCACCGTGGCTTGCACCGCCATCATCGAGCCCAGCGCCAGCACAATGACACCGCCCAAAATCCAGATTGCGCGGTTGGCGCCCTTGTCCGATCCATGACCCCATAATGGGCGCCCCAATTGCACCGCATAATGCCACCCGATCAGGCCCGCGGGGATTGCCCCGGCCAAGCTGTATTCGACCAACATCAAACGGTTGAGCACGGTGGTGATCAACATCACCATCGCCCCGATCGAGGCCTGAACCAGACCAATGCGGGCAATCGCAAACCAGCTCAATCCGGCCGCTTGCCCGCCGGCTTCGCGCGGCATATCCGCCACCGCGTCAGCCACCGGGTCCGCTATCGCGCGCGCAGGGTCGTTTGTCCGCATCACCCAATCCCCCCGATATAACCGCCAAGGCCCAGCGCCGCCGCCAACATGCCCAAAACATACAAGGTCACGCCCACGCCATTATACCACGGCGCATAGGCTTTGGGATCGCGCAGCAGGCGCGGCATGGCGGCCAATTGCGCCAGCAAGCTGGCCCCAACCAGAACGGCCGACAAAGTCAGGCCCGTCCATGCCAAGACGCCGATCACCGCAATTTGCGCAGCCGCCATAACCGCGCAGGCCAACATCGCCGCGCGCCGGACCCCCAAGACAACCGGCAAGGATCCAAGGCCGGTTTCGCGGTCCCCTTCGACCGCTTTGAAATCGTTCAAGGTCATAATTCCGTGCGCGCCCAGACTGTAGAGCACGAGGACAATCAAATTTTGCGATGGCGGCAGCGTGCCGAGCATCACCGCCACGCCCGTGAACCAGCTCAATCCCTCATAGGTCAGCCCCACCACCAAAGGCCCGGTCCAACCGCTGGTCTTGAACCGGAAAGGCGGCGCGCTGTACCCCCAAGCCAGCGCCAGCCCGACCAGCGCCGCGGCAAATACCAGCGGGCCCAAAAGCCAGCCGACAACCGCCGAAACCAAAGTCGCAAGACAGGCGATATACAGCCCCCAGCGCCCCGGAATCCGGCCCGAGGGGATCGGGCGATCGGGTTCATTGATGGCATCGACATGGCGATCAAACCAGTCATTGACCGCCTGGCTGGTGCCGCACACCAAAGGCCCGGCCAACATCACCCCGCCCGCAATCAACCACCATCGTCCGTCCAAACCCACGCCCGACGAGACCATCCCGCACATAAACGCCCACATGGGCGGAAACCATGTGATCGGTTTGAGCAATTCCAGCACGTCGGCGGGGGTGGGATGGGCATAGAGGCTGGGGTCGGGCCGCGGGCTGCGCGCATTTGGTTCAGACGCGGCGCGCAGGGTTTTACCCGGCGCAGTCAATGCAGCGTCTGTGATCCCGGTGCTGGCCTGAGAACCAGCCGATGGGCGAGTCGATGAAACGGGCCTCTCCATAGGTAAGAGGCTATGCCTGACATGCACGTGCGTCAAATTTTTTTGACACTCAATTTGTCAGAAACCCGAAAATAGCCCGTTTTGGGAAAAGCGCCCCCGCTTTTGCGTGAAAATACGGAGCGATTTTTTGCGCGAAACCGCCGCTCAAATGCGGATTTCTGGCGCCTTTGGGGGCGTGTGTGTGCTTTTGTGTGCCCCGTGTGTGCCCGTTTGGAGCATGGCCCTTTATGCGGCGCGCCTGCGATGCGTGCGGCCCGGATTGGGCGGATTCTTGCAGTTTTAAGGGCATGATGCGGCCCATTTGCAGGCGCGCGGGGCACAGCTGGTCAAAACGGCAATCGGGCCGGTTTACTCGCCCTCGCCCGGCAAATTGCCCAATCCGTGGCGGTGCAATTTGGAATAGAGACTTTGCCGCGACAGGCCGAGAATTTCGGCCGCTGATGCGCGATTGTCAGACGTGTATTGCAGCGCCGCCTCGATGCACAAACGCTCGATCAGATCGGTGCTTTCGCGGACAATTTCCTTCAACGGCATCCGCCCGACCAAATCGGTCAATTGCTCAACCGAACGCGGCATATCCTGCGATCCGGGGGGCAAATCGCGCAAACGGCGTCCGATCGGGCGCAGCACAAAGGCAAACAGACCGCCTTGCGCCCCGCTGCGCACAGCGGACAATTCGACCGGCTCGCCCTCTAAATCGTCGCCCGCGCGCACCACAGTGGAGACATTGCGCGCCGCGCCATATTGGTCGATCTGCCCCTCGATCAGGTCAAGATCAATCCCGGGACGCCCGATCCAATTGGACAAGGATTTGCCCCGGACCGTGTCGAGATTGGGCGCTTGAACAAGTTCGATAAACGCGGTGTTGGCGCTGACCACTTCGAGATTGCTGTTGGCGATCACAAACCCGTCGGGCATCTGATCGATCAGCTCGAGCGCAGGATTGTCAGGCGCGGCCGCGGCCTGATCGCCCAAAGCGGTGAGCCGGACAAACAGGAATTGCCCGCGATCCTGAGTGAAGCCGGACAGCGCAGCCGACATAGCCGCCCCGCCCTTGGCCAAAGTGACAGTGACAGGCGGCGCGCGGTCCGAGACCAGAGCGGCGCCGACCGCGCTTTGCAATTCTCCGCGCGATGCCTTGTCGACGAAGCCCGACAATTTCTTGCCCGGCAAGGAGCCAGCGCGCGCGCCCAGCAGAGCGTGCGCTGCGGCGTTGGCTTCTTTGATTTTGAGATTGGCCGATTCGACGATCACCACCGCCTCGCCCGAATTTTCGAACATCATGCGATAGCGCGCATCAAGTTGGCGCATGCGCACGTAATCGCGTTCGAGCGATTGCTGCACCTGCAACAGGCGCTGCTGCATCTTGCTCGCCTCGCGCAGGTCGCGGCCAATCGCGATCCGGTGCGAGCCGCCATTGACGTTGAGCACGGCATAGCGAATGGGCACATCGCCATCGCGCGTGGAATGGTTGACCTGGCGCCAATGCTGCACCTCGCCGCGGCGCGCCGCAGCCAGCATTTCCATCACTTTAGGCCGGCTTTCAACCGTGACCGTATCGATCCAATTGGTCCCTTCCCACCCCTCAAAACCGGGGAATTCGGAAGGGTCAAAGGCGGTGTCGACTATCAAGCCGGTCTCATCGAGCACCAAAGTCACATCGCCCGCCACCATAGCCAGCTTCATCGCCGCATCGGCGTCGAGCGCGTCGAAGAGTTCGGCGGCCTTGCCGAAGGGATGTTTGCCTTCAATGGAGTGTTTGCGGGTCAACATTGTGCGTCCCGCCTAGCTTTGATTGTGCGCACGTACCTTGGAGGACTGGACCAAAGCTCGGGCCACTTCGAGAGCGGCACGAGCGTCGGCGCCGGTCCCATCGGCTCCCACTTCGGCAACAATTGCTGGATTTTGGTTGATCATATGACCACCCACGATGATTGAGAGGTTAGGGTTCGCGGACACTCCGCGTATCGCCTTAATGAGGTTCGATATAGCAGCGCTAGGACAATCCTTGGACAGGGTCAATCCTACCAGGTCAAAGCGTTCACGAGAAATAATGTCGAGCAATTCGCGCCGCAATGGCTTGGTCATGGCCTGGCTGCGCCACCCTGCGCGCGCGAACACCTCATCCATCATCATCGCGCCGAAATAATGTTCATCGCCCGGCATCGGGGCAAACAGTGCGCGATAGGGATTGTCGGCCGGGTTGATCGGGGGCACGGGCGCGCGCTCGGCGATCTCGCGCATCACCTCTTGCAAGCGCCACAATCCCATCGTCACATCGACGAAATCGCAATCGTCATTTTCCCACATCTCGCCCAATTGGCGCGCCGCAGGGGCAAGCAGGTCAATATAAATCGAATCGACACTCACCCCATCAGCGATGAATTTGTCGACCTCATCGAGCAGATTGGGTGTGTCCTTGGTCAAAGGCAGGCGCGCAAATTTGCGCGCGGCGGACGGCGTGATGCGCATCTTGCCAAAAGCACTGGAGGATTTGGATTGGCCACCATCCCCGGCGTCGTGGTCCTGGCCGTCGTCATTGTGGGAGTGGGCCATCAACAGGCGGGGAATTATTTCCCCTTCGATGATCGCATTGATCGAATCGCCATCGACCGGATGGTTGTGCAGGCCAGAGTTGTGCGGGCCAGAAGAGATCCCGCCCCCCGGGCGTTCGGCGCCCCGCTTATTGGTGCCACGATTATTGGTGCCACTGGGCCCGCCTTTGGAACTGGAGGAGGACATGACACGGCGCAGCGCGGCCGAGCCAGCGCCGATAATTCCTTTCCCTTTTCCCGTCCCCGTCGAGGCAGTCATGCCTGACCCTTCCCGTCTTCCGGCTGATACTCTCCGAAAATGGCGCGGGATCCGCGTCGAGGCTGCCGATGTCGAAGGTTTTTCGACTCAAAAACGGACAGCCCCACAGCCCTACACCAAGTCCACTTCGTTCGCAATCTGGCCTAATCGGGGACAACCCAACTGTCTAGATTGTTTTACGTCTAATTTAATTGACACTTGGCTGTCCAAAGGCTTAGGCTCTGAGTCTAAATTATAAAGGCCATCAGCAAGGATGACGCGAGAGGATCAACCATCCCATGCCGAATCTGTGCCTGACGAGGGACGGGTTAGACGGCAGCAGGGGATCAATACGGCGCTCTACACACAAGCAGAGCGCCGGCGCAGGGACGAGTCGGTTTGGACTGTCGTCCAGGGCGTGCTTGCGCCTTTGCAATTTCTCGTCTTCCTGATCAGCCTCGGCCTTGTCATTCGCACGCTTGCGACCGGCGAAGGCGCCTTTGCCGCCGACCTTTCCATCGTGATCAAAACTCTCGTGCTCTACACCATCATGGTGACCGGCTCGATCTGGGAAAAGGTTGTGTTTGGCCGCTGGTTGTTCGCGCCCGCCTTCTTCTGGGAAGATGTGTTCTCGATGCTGGTTCTGGCGCTGCACACGCTCTATCTGGTGATGCTGTTTGGCGCGATCGGGACAATCGAACAACGCCTCGGCGTCGCGCTGGCGGCCTATGGCGCCTATGTCATCAATGCAGGCCAATTCCTCTGGAAATTGCGCATGGCGCGGCTGCAGGGCGCGCAAGAGACGCGGGCCAAGACCGATACGCAGGCAAATATGGCGGCGCCGGCATGAGCACAGCGTCCACCATATCGCCCCCCAACGCCGCATCCTCCGCCGCCTCAAGCGCGGCCGACCAACGCGCAATGCCCGGCTGCGATGCGCCGGCGGCCAATCCAGCAGGCAAGAATCCGGTAGGCAAGAATCCGGCAGGCAAGGACGCACGCCCGGTCCTGCGCGAGCGCGGGCAGCGCGAAGTGTTTTGCGGGCTCACCGGGATCGTCTGGCTGCACCGCAAAATGCAGGACGCCTTCTTCCTCGTGGTGGGATCGCGCACTTGTGCGCATTT
>JABSPI010000263.1 GCA_013214365.1 Erythrobacter sp. | reverse complement strand
GGCTTTGGCGGACGCATCGTGATCGGATCATGAGCGAGGAAGAGAGCACATCGCCCACGGTCATCGCGGCCAATACACCGGGTTCATCGACCGTGTTTTCCGACGCTGTGCGGCCGTTTTACGGGAGGATTTCCTTCACCTATGGGCTGGCATTGCTCGAAAATGTGTTTGAGCTGCTCTATCCCTTCACGATCGGCCTTGCGATCAATGGCCTGATCGCAGGGGAGGGATGGCACAGCATCCTGCCCTTTGCCGGGATCTGGATTTTGCATATCACCAGCGCAACTGGACGCCAGATGTACGACACGCGCCTGTTTGCCAAAATCTATGGCGCGGTGGCCGAAACCATGATCCTGCGCCAACAGGCGCATGGCGTCTCGACCAGCGAAATCGCCGCACGTTCGGTGATGACGCGCGAGGCGATCGATTTCTTCGAATTTGAAATCCCGGAATTGTTGACCGCGCTGATCACCATGGTCGGCGGGGTGGTGATGTTGTATTTCTACGACCCGCTCTCGGGCGCGGCGATGGCGTTGTTTCTGGTCCCGATTGCGTGGCTGTATCTGCGCTTTGGCAAAAAATCTCTGCGATTATCCGAGCGGCTCAACAACCGCCATGAACGCGAAGTGAGCGCGATCATTGATGGCAGACAACCGCGCGTGGCGTACCATTTCAAAGCTCTGGCCTATTGGCGGGTGCGGTTGTCCGATACGCAGGCGCGGACCTGGGCGTTGGCGGATTTCCTGATGGTGGGCGCGGTATTGATCGTCTTGTTCCGGTTGACCGCAGACCCGGATGTGAAGGTCGGCGATGTGTTTGCCGCGGTGTCGTATGTCCTGAGCATAATTTACGCTCTTGATCAGGGACCGGTTCTGGTCGAACAGTTTTCGCGCCTGATCGATATCAGACGGCGGGTCGATCGCAGCCTTGAGGACGAGGTGCAATGATCGGCTGGCCCATACAGATCAGGGGCAAAGGGGGCTGCCTTGGCAGCATGAAGGGGGCTGGCATGGGCCATCTGGCTGATGCTCGCCTGGTATTACGGGGGCCGCGAAATGGCTGATCAAACACGCGCTGAGTTGGAGGGCACCGTCTCGCGCTATCTCACCCATTGGCGCGCCGCCGATATTGCCAGCATTGTCGGCATGTGCGCCAAAGGCATTCAATATCATGACCTCACATCGGGCGCGATCATCCATTACACCGAGCTGGAGCGGTTCCTTAATGACACATTCGCGGTCGAGGATGGCAGCGCGATCGAGTTCAACAGCATTTCCTATCCCAATGACAATTCCGCCTTCATCCATTGGACCCAGCGTTTAAAAGTCCCCGAGCAAACCGACCCGATCAGCGTTGGCGGGGTCGAATTGTTGGTGATCGAAAACGACAAAATCGTCAGTGTCCACGAATTCTACGATTACCGCGTGCCTGCACCTGCCGAAGAGGACACCGACAAAGCCAGCCTGCATGACGAGCAAATGAAAAAGCTGGGCCTGTGCGAGGATGATGTGAGCGACATCAAGGATCAGCTCGAGCGTTTCTTTGGCCAGAACAAGGCCTTTCTCGACCCCAATATCAGCCTGTCGGGTGTGGCGCGCGCGCTCAATGTGACCCGCAACCAACTTTCCTTTGTGATCAATCACGGGCTGCAGAGCAGCTTTTATGAATTGGTGAACCGCCACCGGATTGTTTACGTGATCGACAATATGCCGCCCGCTGATGCCCCCTATTCGGTGGTCACTGCCGCGCTTGAGGCCGGCTTCAATTCGATCTCGGGCTTTTACAATGCGTTTAAAAAGCAAACCGGCGTGACCCCATCGGTCTATCGCAAACAGCTGGGCGCCCAATAATCGCGGCGCTCGCGCCATCGCTCTTGGGCAAAAACGCGCGCAAAATTTTGCATACGGTCCCGCGCGGACGATTTGGAACCGGTGTCTTCGTAATTCCCGACCCCTAAACCAGCCCATCATGTTCAGGGCCAGGGGGTTGTATGAGTTCTTTCGACGCGATTGTTATTGGGGCGGGACATAACGGGCTTGTGTGCGCCGCCACGCTCGCCAAGAAAGGGCGCTCGGTGCTGGTTGTGGAGGCCGCGGATACGGTCGGCGGCCTTGCTCAGGACCGTGAATTTCACGCCGGTTTCAAAGCCCCTATCGCGCATGCGGCCTCGTCGTTTTCAACCCAAGTTGCAAAAGCTTTGGATTTGCCGCGCCACGGGCTCGATTTCGAGCCGGCTGGGGCGACCTATGGCCTGGGCGAGGATGGCGCGCATGTGCGCATAATCGGCGACCAGATCAGCGGCGTGCCGCAAGCCGACCATGACGAATTTGCCGCCTACCGCCAGAAATTGCTGCGCTATGCCAAAACGCTCGATGTGGTGTGGCACAACACGATGCCGCGCATTGGCGGCGGGTTGATGGATGCGATGGTCTATGCCCAGGCGGCGTTGAAGCTGCGCCTGCTGGGCGCGGAGGATATGAGCGAGTTTGTGCGGGTCCTCACTTTGCCCATGCGCGATTTGATCGATGAGGTGTTTGTCGATCCCAAATTGCAGGGCCTGCTCAGCTGGGATGGGGTGATCGGGTCCAAGCTGGCGCCGCGTTCGCCCAACAATGCGGTCCTGCCATTGCTGTTGCGGATGAACGGCGCGGCGGGCGGCGATTATCTGGTGCCCAAAGGCGGGATGCGCGCGATCGCTGCATCTTTGGTGTCGGCCGCGCAAGCCGCCGGCGCGCAAATCCGCACCAGTTCGCCGGTGAAACGGATCATTATCGAAGGCGATGAAAACGGCGAGCGCGCGACCGGCGTCGAGCTGGAGACGGGCGAGGTTTTGCATGCCAAGAAAGTGATCTCTTCGGCCGATCCCAAGACCACCTTGTTCAAACTTCTGGGTCAGCGGCATCTGGAGATTGAGTTCACCAACCGGATCAAACGGCTGCGCACCAATGGTCTTGTGGCCAAGTTTCACATCGCGCTTTCGGGTGAGCCCGAGATTGTCGGGGGCCCCGATCTGCGCGGCCGGTTCATTATCGCGCCCAGCTTTGATGCGATCGAATTTGCCTATGACGATGCAAAATATGGCGAGGCCTCGGCCGATCCCGCGATCGAATTCACAGTGCCAAGCGCGGTTGACGGCGCGCTCGCGCCGGCCGGGCAACATGTGGTCTCGGCCAATGTGATGTATGCACCTTATGATGAAAAGACCGGTTGGTCCGATGCCAGCCGCGCCGCGTTCAGCGATGCGATCATAGCCAAGTTGAAACGCTACATCCCCAATCTTGACCAGATAAGTCTGGGTCATGAATTGCTCACCCCGCTCGATCTGGAGCGCGAATATCGCGTCACCGGTGGCCATTGGCACCACGCCGAAATGGCATTGGAGCAGATGTTGATGATGCGTCCCACCTATCAGGCGGCGCAATATCAGACCCCTGTATCCGGGCTGCATTTGTGCGGCGCCGGAAGCCACCCGGGCGGCGGGGTGCTCGGCATTCCGGGGTGGAACGCTGCAAGGCAGATCCTCAAATGAAGAAATATGACGCGATAATCATCGGCGCGGGCCACAATGGGCTGACCAATGCCGCCTATCTGGCCAAGGCGGGCCTTGATGTTCTGGTGGTGGAAAAGAACGATTATATCGGCGGGGCGGCGGTCTCGCGCCAGATGACCGATGGCTATTGGTATTCCAGCTGCTCCTATGTCTGCAGCATGATGCGCCAAGTGATCCATCGCGATCTCGATCTCACGCGCCATGGGCTGGTCCTCGTTCCTTATATCGGCTCGCTCGCCTTTGGTGAGAACGGCAATATCGTCACCTCCTACACCGCCGAGGGGCCCAATTATAACGAGCTGAAGAAACATTCGGCGCATGATGCCGATGCGATGTTCCGTTTGATGGCGGATCTGGAGAGGTATTCGATCCTGATCCGCAAGACTTTGCTGCGCACGCCGCCCGATCCGACCTCGTTCAAGCCGCGCGATATCAAGGAATTGCTGTTCCTGGCCAAGACCTTTTGGGAATTGGGCGAGGCGGAAGTCTACGAATATATCCGCTTCTTCACGATGAGCGCGGCGGAATTCCTCGACGATTATTTCGAGAATGATTTCATCAAGGCGGTGATGGCAACGCCCGGCATTATCGGCACCGCATTGGGGGTCGATTCGCCCGGCTCTGCTTACATCTTGCTCCACCACGTGATGGGCGATGTCGATGGCAATATCGGCGCCTGGGGGCTTGCTCGCGGCGGTATGGGGGCGATTTCCAACGCTCTGGCGAGCGCGCTGCAAGAGCATGGCGGCGAAATCATGACCGAGGCGCCGGTGGACCAGATTTTGGTCAAAAACGGCAAGGCGGCCGGGATTGTGCTCGAAAATGGCGATGAACACTACGCCGATATCGTGGTCTCTAACCTCGATGCCAAACGCACTTTTACCAAAATAGTCGACCGCAAGGATTTGCCTCCCGGCATTTTCAAAAAGGCCGAGAATTTCAAAATTCGCGGGTCTTCGGGCAAGGTCAATATCGCGCTGTCGGGGCTGCCCAAATTCACCGGGGTTGCCGATAACCGCTACATCAATCGCGGCGGTCAGGCGTTTATCGGTTCGATGGAATCCTTGGAGCGTGCTTACGATTCGTGGAAGCGCGGCACATGGTCCGATGATCCCTTTATCGAAAGCGTCATCCCCTCGGCATGGGAGCCGACCGTGGCACCGCCGGGCAAGCATTGGATGTCGAATTTTATCCAATATTGCCCGCCGCAATTGGCCGACGGCCCATGGACCCCGGAAAAGCGCGACGCGTTTGGCGAAACGGTGATCAACAAGATCGAGCGTTACGCGCCCGGCTTCAAGGATTTGATCGTGCATATGGAAGTGCGCACGCCGTTCGAGATTGAAAACGAAGTGGGCCTGACCGAGGGCAACATTTTCCAGGGCGAGCTGACGATTGACCAATTGTTGTTCAACCGTCCCTTCCCCGGTTACGCGCAGTACCGGATGCCGATCAAGAACATGTATATGTGCGGGTCCTCCACCCATCCAGGCGGCGGCGTATCCTCGGCCTGCGGGGCCAATGCCGCGCGCGAGATCCTGATGGATTTGGGCAAGCCCAACACCGTGCCCGAAGACGACTGTTTCGACGATTGAACGAGGCCAGAATGGAAATGACCGACCAAGACGATCCGTTTATCGGCGAACGTTTGAAGCTCTCGCCCTTTCACCCGCGTCAGGCGGCTTTGAACCTGCGCGATTCATGGGAAAGCTGGAACGGGTATAAATTCGCCGATCATTATTTTGACAGCGAATATGAATATTTCTGCATCCGCAACACCTGCGGCACCTATGACATCACCCCGATGCAGAAATATCGCATCGAAGGCCCCGATGCCGAGGCGATGCTCAACCGGAT
>JABSPI010000262.1 GCA_013214365.1 Erythrobacter sp. | reverse complement strand
TTTGCCACATCCATGCCCGAAATGGTCGCCAGCGTGGAGGCCGCGATGAAGGGGGCGCCGGGTATTGCCTGGGGCAATATTGTCGGGTCGAACCTTGCCAACACTTTGTTGATTTTGGGCGCGACCGCCTTGATCGCGCCGATCGCTCTGGGCGGCAGCGGGCGGCGCGATGCGGTGTTTGCTCTGGGCGCGACATTGCTTTTGTGGGCTCTGGTCGCGAGCGGGGCGGCCTCGATCGGGATCGGGGCGGGCTTATTGCTCGGGATTATCGGCTATATTGTGTGGCGTTATCGCCATCCGGGCGGATCGGATGCAGCCGGTTCGGATGACGAGTTGGAAGATGCGCCTGCCAATGGCTGGATTGCGGGCGTTTTGTTTGTTGTGGGGCTGGCGATTTTGGTGGCGGGCGGCAATGCGCTGGTCACCGGTGCGATTGCGCTGGCGACGATTTTCAACGTGCCCGACACGGTGATCGGCCTGACCGTTGTGGCGGTGGGCACGTCCTTGCCCGAGCTTGCAGCCTCGATTGCGGCGGCCCTGCGCGGGAAATCGGGCTTGGCGCTGGGCAATGTGCTGGGTTCCAATATCTACAATATCCTGCTGATCGGGGGGACCACGATGGCGATCGCGCCGGTGGCCTTGCCACAGGAATTGGCCGGCACGCAGATGCTCCTTTTGACCGGCAGCGCGGTTTTGCTGCTGGCATTGGTGTGGTTGGCGACACGGATTGGCCGGGCGCTGGGCGCGGTCTTGCTGGCGGCGTTTGTTGCCAATGTGGTGCTGGTCTTTGCCTAGAGTGCGCGCGGCACGCCGAGCGTTCAACAGGCTTTATGCGGCCATGAGTTGACGAAGCGCAGGCGGGTGTGGACACATTGGTCACTCGGCATATGGCTCCCACAATTTTTTCGCCGGTTCCCAAGACCGGGTGGACATCTTAAATGCAGAAACTCGATCCCGATTATGTCATCGCCGTTGCGGAGCAATTGT
This sequence comes from Erythrobacter sp., assembly GCA_013214365.1. Taxonomy (GTDB): domain Bacteria; phylum Pseudomonadota; class Alphaproteobacteria; order Sphingomonadales; family Sphingomonadaceae; genus Erythrobacter. The sequence continues at coordinate 4,454 of JABSPI010000262.1, read as the reverse complement.
CGTTTGTAAGCGCCTTTTTAGGGGGCGTGTCGATCACGATCCTTGTGACAATCGTTGTCTTTGCCAACCCCCAGAAATCTGTCAGCTGGATCGTGGGCGCATCGGCGCTGGCGGCGTGCAGCCTGCTGATCGCGGTGGTCGCGGCGTGGCGGCTGATTATTCTGCTCAATCCGGCGACAAATGTTGCGTTTGACCCGTCGATTTTGTCCGTGCTGTGGGCGAGCATGTTGCTGGGTTATGGTGTGGGTTTTCTGGCCTTGCTGGCTTGTATCGGCTTGTCCGGCTGGATCCGTTCGAAAAAAACCGGTTGGATCACAACCAGTATGGCGGTTGTCTCGGTGTTGTTTTTTGTGATCGCGACCCCGTTCGGGCTTTAGAACGCGGCATAAGCGGCGCGGGGCCGCGTGCGGGATAGAGTGCGCGGTCCGGCAGCGCGGTTTTGCTGCTGGCATTGGTGTGGTTGGCGACACGGATTGGCCGGGCGCTGGGCGCGGTGTTGCTGGCGGCTTTTGTTGCCAATGTGGTGCTGGTCTTTGCCTAGAGTGCGCGCGGCACGCCCTATGTAGAAGCGGCTTGCGCGGATTTGCAGCTTAGTCAATACATTTGGCAATGAGTACCACTGAGCTCCACAAATTAACCCCTCGTCAAAAAGAGATTCTGCGTCTTCTTTTGAGGGGCTTCGATGCGAAATCGATCGCTAAAGAGCTGGACATATCTGTTCACACGGTGACCGAGCATTTGCGCGAAGCGCGGCGACGCCTTGGCGTTTCGAACAGCCGGGAAGCGGCACGACTTCTTGAAGCGGCAGATGCAAGACCCCCAAATAATATGGGACCCAACACTATGGGGGTGGGCGAGCCAACTGTAACATCTAGCTTTGAGCTTCAAACCACCACGAAACGTCGGCTGGTTTATATTGGAGCCGTTATTATGATTGTGTTCGCCGCTGTTGCACTCACTCTGGCATTTTTGAACGACGAGACTGGTCCGCAAGCTGGCGGTCGCGGATCTGACTTGACTTTAGCAAGCGCGCAAAAAGGCGATCCCAACCATTTCCCGATTGTAACCATCCCCGTTGATGACTTTACAAAAGTGGCCGTGTCGGGCGCCTTCAAAGTGTTCGTTTCAGTGGGCGAAAGGGCCAGTGAGGTCAGCCTGGTTGGTCCACGCGCGATGACCGCTGATGTAATCGCTGTGGTCGAAGATGGAATTCTTACGATCCGATTTCGCGAAGGTGCTCAACGGAGTTGGAAGCCGGGTGCTGGCGTGAACGTGGTGATCCGCACGCCGAACCTGTCATCGGTAAATGTTGAGGGTCCAACGTTAATGGAAATCAGTGGGCTCGGGCCAAAGGGTGATAGCTTTGCCGCAACAACGCAGGCCGCCGGGTCTATCGACATCCGTAGGATCGATGTTGGCAAGGTCTCTTTGGCGACGAATGGGTCGGGCGGCATATCAGTAGCAGGCTCGGCTGGTGAGGCGATTTACTCCACGCGAGGGTCCGGTTCGATCGACGCTAAACGATTGCGGGTGACGCGCGCAAAAATGACGGTTGCGGGGGCGGGCTCGATCTATGCTGATGTGTCGGGCGAAACTGAAATTTCGCTCGGCCAATTCGGTTCTGGACGCGTCGAAGTCGTGGGTGGCGGGACGTGTGTCTCGCAGCCGGTCAATTCTGACCGTGTCGAGTGTCGCTGATTGCATGCTGAAACTTCCGTACTGTGCCTAGCCGCCTGATTAAGCCGCGCTTCTTTGCTGTTGGGGCGCGGTTTTCACATGGGGTGCGCTTTCCCCCGCGCGCCTGAGTCCTGAGCGCAACACCCCCATATCTGGAGTCCTGTGTGTGCGTGCGGACTCAATATGGTGTGGGGCCCCGTTTTGTTCCGCATGCCGGGGGCGCGTGTTTACCCGGCCTTAACCATAATACCTCACAAAATCCGTGCTTGACGCGCAGTCCAAACGGACTCATCCCCTGTGGATAACTCTGACAATACCGACTTCTGGGGCACATTATGGGCGTGATCGAAACAACCAAACAGCGCAGCAAACGCGCCGCGAAAGCCGCCGCGCCCGATCCGCGCGCGCTTCTGCCTTTGGGGCAAATCCTGTCGGGCGATTGCATCGAGGCGATGCGGTCGCTGCCTGATAACAGCGTCGATTGCGTGTTCGCCGACCCGCCCTACAATCTGCAGCTTGGCGGGGATTTGAACCGCCCCGATGGCAGCGAAGTCGACGCGGTCACCGATGAATGGGACCAATTTGACAGCTTCCGCGCCTATGATGAATTCACCCGCTCCTGGCTTGCCGAAGCGCGCCGCGTGCTCAAACCCGATGGCGCCTTGTGGGTCATCGGCAGCTATCACAACATTTTCCGTGTCGGGGCGATCCTGCAGGATCTGGGCTTTTGGATCCTCAACGACATCGTCTGGCGCAAGACCAATCCGATGCCCAATTTCAAAGGCACGCGCTTCACCAATGCGCATGAGACATTGATCTGGGCGAGCCAGGGGGAAAAGGCGCGCTACCATTTCAATTACCGCGCGATGAAAACGCTCAATGATGAATTGCAAATGCGCTCTGACTGGGTGCTGCCGATTTGTTCAGGCGGCGAACGGCTCAAGGAAAACGGCAAGAAAGCGCACCCCACGCAAAAGCCCGAAAGCCTGCTCTACCGGGTGCTGCTCGCCACCACGGAAACCGGCGATGTTGTGCTCGACCCGTTTTTTGGCACCGGCACGACCGGCGCGGTGGCCAAACGTTTGGGGCGCGAATGGATCGGGTGCGAGCGCGAGGATTTCTATCGCAATGTCGCAACCAAACGGATCGCGAAGGAATTGCCGCTTGATGAAAGCGCGCTCAAAACCATGCAGTCAAAACGCGCCGCGCCGCGGGTTGCGTTTGGTGCGGTGGTGGAAACCGGCCTGATTGCGCCGGGCACAAAGCTGTTCGATAAAAAGCGCCGCTGGTTTGCGACCGTGCGCGCTGATGGCTCGCTCGATTGCAGCGGCCAGACCGGATCGATCCACGCGCTGGGCAAGGAATTGCAAGGCGCGCCCAGCTGCAATGGCTGGACCTTCTGGCATTATGAAAATGGCGGCGAGGTCAAACCGATTGATGCCGCGCGCGAGCTGTATCGCCTCGCTAATGAAGATTGAGCCCGTCACGATCCAAATGCGCGCAGGCTTTGCCCGGCTGAGCGGGGGGCAAATGCAATGAGCGAACCTGTCACCGATGGCGTTTATGTGATGCCGATCGCCCTTGCGCCCAGCCCCCAAAGCGAGCCGGCGATCCGGCTGGGCGGGTCGATGGCCTATGCCAGCCGTTTTGCGCTGGTGGTGCGCGAGCCCGAAAATGGCCGGGGCAAAGCGCGCGCGCGTGTGACCCATCGCCGGGTGTTCGGACCGGAGGATGCCGATGCCGCTTTGGCCGAGCCGGGCGGCTCCATCACGCAGGAGGCGCAGCGCCAATGGGCCAATATGCAACGCATCCATGCCCCCTTACAAATCGGGGCGCACACGATCCGGCTCGATCAACCCCAAGTGATGGGCGTGCTCAACGTGACGCCTGACAGTTTTTCCGATGGCGGCGAATTTCTCGACAAACCCGATGCCGGACGCGCCCATGCCGCGGCGATGGTCGAAGCGGGCGCCGCGATCATCGATATTGGCGGGGAAAGCACCCGTCCCGGCGGCGCGGCCACATGGGAAGGTGATGAGATCAAGCGGGTGGTCCCGGCGATTGAATATGTCCTCGAAATGGGCGCCGCAATCAGCGTCGACACCCGCCGCGCCGGCGTGCTGGAGGCGGCTTTGAACGCGAGCAATGGCGCGGTGATGGCCAATGATGTCTCGGCCATGCGCTATGATCCGCGAATGTGCGATCTGGTTGCCAATGCCGGGGTCCCGGCGGCCTTGATGCATGCGCCGGGCACGGGCGATGATTTGCACGATAAAGCTGCGCTGTCTGGCGGCGATTATGCCGATGCGGTGTGCGATGTGTTCGACATGCTCAAAAGTGCCCGCGCGCGTGCGATTGCGGGCGGGGTGCGCGAGGATCAGATCCTGCTCGATCCGGGTATCGGTTTTGGCAAGAGTTTGACGGACAATCTGGCGCTGTTGAACGCATTGCCGGTGTTCCATGCGCTGGGCTCGCCATTATTGGTCGGGGTCAGCCGCAAACGGATGATTGGCGCCTTGTCCAATGAAGAGCCTGCGCATGAGCGGCTGGGCGGGTCGATTGCCTTGGCGGTGCGGTTGATGGATGCAGGGGTGCATGTCGTGCGGGTCCATGATGTCGCCGAAACGGTGCAGGCAAGGAATGTGTGGCGCGGATTGCGCGATGCGGCGCTGACCGATTTCAGCGCTCTGCCGGCGTAACACGCGCACACTCTTACGCGCGCACAGGTGGACGCGATGGCTCGCTTGAGTTTTCTCCGGGGCGCGGTTGTGTGCGCT
>JABSPI010000027.1 GCA_013214365.1 Erythrobacter sp. | reverse complement strand
AGGGGATTGCTGAAAACCGCGACATGCTGCGCTTTGCCAAAGCCGAAGGGCTTAGCGCGCAGGTCACGATCAGCGCCGCCTTCGGCTGCCCGTTTGAAGGCACGGTCAAACCTGAAACCGTGCTCGCCATTGCCGAGGAATTGGCCGCCGAGGCACCGGCTGAAATCGCGCTCGCTGATACGATCGGGGTTGGTGTGCCCTCGCAAGTGGCGGATTTGTTTGGCGCTCTGGGCGAATTGCTCGGCGATGCGATCCCGATGCGGTGCCATTTTCACAACACCCGCGGCACCGGCATCGCCAATGCCTGGGCCGCCTACCAAAACGGTGTGCGGATTTTCGATGCCTCGCTCGGCGGGCTGGGCGGTTGTCCGTTCGCGCCCAAGGCGACCGGCAATATCGCAACCGAAGAGCTGATCTACATGATGCACAATTCGGGCATCGACACCGGCATCGACCTCGCCGCAGCGATCGCTGCCAACCATTCCTTCGCGCGCGTGCTTGGGCGCGAATTGCCATCTCTGGTCGCCAAAGCGGCCTAGATTTTTCGAAATGACACTCTCCACCAGATCCCACCGGGAGAATTTATGACTTACAGATTGGGCGTTGATGTCGGGGGCACGTTCACCGACCTCCTGCTGTTTGATGAAGCCAATGGCCGTTTTTGGCGGCACAAAACCCCCTCGACCCCGCATGACAGTTCCGAAGGGATTCTCAACGGGGTGCAGGCGATCACGCAAGAGGCGGGCGTTGCCCCAAGCGAGATCAGCTATTTCCTCCACGGCACCACGGTCGCCACCAATGCGGTGCTCGAGGGCAAAGGGGCCAAGGTCGGTTTGATCACGACCGAAGGATACCGCGATGTGATGCAAATCGCGCGCAGTTTTGTGCCCGGCGGATTGGCGGCATGGATCGTCTGGCCCAAACCGCAACCCCTCGCCCATCTCGAAGACACGCTCGAAGTGCCCGGCCGGATGGACGCCGATGGCAATGAAGTGCGCCCGCTCGACGAAGACGCGGTGCGCGGCGCCTTGCGACAGCTCAAAGAGCAAGGGGTCGAGGCGCTCACCGTCAGCCTCATCAATGCCTATGTCAACGGCGCGCACGAAACCCGCATCGGTGAAATCGCGGGCGAGGAATTGCCCGGAATTCCGGTCTCGCTCAGCCATGAGGTTCTGCCCGAAATGCAGGAATATGAGCGCACCCTATCGACCGTTGCCAATGCCGCGGTGCGGCCGGTCGTGGGCAAATATGTCTCCAATCTGCGCGACAAACTTGAACAAGAAGGGGTCGAGGGACGCCTGTCGCTGCTGCGTTCGGATGGCGGTTTGATGTCGAGCCACAAGGCCGAGGAACATCCGGTCAATATTTTGATGTCGGGCCCCGCTGGCGGGGTGACCGGGGCCAAATGGGTCGGCAAAAATGCCGGCCTGTCCAATATTTTGACGCTCGATGTGGGCGGGACATCGACCGATGTGGCTCTGATCGAAGGATTGGAAGCGCGCCGGGTGCGGACCACCGAAGTGGGGCATTTGTCGGTGCGCGCCTCGGCGCTCGACGTGAAAACCGTGGGCGCAGGGGGCGGATCGATCGCGCATGTCCCCGAATTGACCGGCGCTTTGCGCGTTGGCCCTGAAAGCGCAGGCGCAGTGCCCGGCCCGGTTGCCTATAATAAAGGCGGCGAATTGCCGACTGTGACCGATGCCAATGTGGTGCTGGGCTATCTGCCCGAAGATTTGCTGGGCGGATCGTTCAAACTCGACCGCGAAGGCGCCAAGGCCGCAGTGCAAACGATTGCCGATGCGCTCGGCGTCAGCCTGATGGAGGCCGCGCGCGGGATCATCGATATCGTCAATGAAAACATGTTTGGCGCGCTGCGGATGATTTCGGTTCAGCAAGGGTATGACCCGCGTGAATTTGCCCTGATGGGGTTTGGCGGGGCGGGCCCCTTGCATGTCAATGCCGTGGCCAAATTGATGGGCAGCTGGCCGGCTGTGTCACCGGTCTCGCCCGGCGTATTGTGCGCTTTGGGCGATGCCACGACCCAGATGCGCACCGAAACCGCGCGCAGCTTCTCGCGGCTGGCGCGCGACACGTCGGTCGGCGATCTGGTCGCGGTGCTCGACGAAATGGCCGCGCAAACCCNCGGCGAATTGATCGGCGATGGCGTGCCCGAGGGGCAAATCACCACNCAATTCGAGGTCGATGTGCGCTATGCCGGCCAAGCGTTCGAAGTGCCGCTGACAATCGACAAAGCGGTGCTNGATGCCGACGGGATCGAAGGCATTCTGGCCCGTTTTGACGAGGAGCATTTGCGNCTCTTCACATTCAACATGGACACCCCCCATGAAATCGTGAACCTGCGGGCGGTGGCGCTGGGCGAGGCCCCTGCCCTGCCCGCAATTGCCTTGCCTCAAGGCGATGGCGACCCCTCAGCTGCGAAAATCCGCGACCATGTGGTGTGGATGGACGGGCGCGAACAGGATGCGGTGATTTATGACCGCGCCAAATTGCGCCAGGGCGACACGATACCGGGTCCCGCCATCATCACCGAAATGGACTCGACCACTCTGGTCGAAAGCGGCTGCACCGCCACAATCGACGCGGTCGGCAACATCCTCATCAACCCTAATCAGGAGGGCTGACCCCATGCCCGCACAGATTATCGAAACCAATGCAACGCCGTTTGAACGGGTCGCCATCGATCCGGTGACGCTCGACATTATCGAAAACGCCTTGCGCAATGCCCGGATCGAGATGGACGCCACATTGGTGCGCACCGCAATGTCGCCCGGCATCCGCGAACAAGGCGATGCCTTTCCCCTGATCGCGGACGCCTCGGGCAAGATGATTGTCGGCCAATTCGGCAGTTTCATCGACGGCTTCCTTAAAGGATTTGATGACACGCTCGAAGATGGCGACATGATCTTCTTGTCCGACCCCTATTCCTGCGAGGGCGCGATCAGCCACTCGAATGACTGGTTGGTTTTGTTGCCGGTGTTCAAGGATGGGCGTCTGATCGCCTACACCGCAATGTTCGGGCACCAATCCGATATTGGCGGCATGGTGCCCGGCTCCATGCCGATCGGTGCCTCATCGATTTTCGAGGAAGGGGTGCGCATCCCGCCGGTCAAAATCTGGAAAAAAGGGCAATATAATGACGATCTGATGAAGCTCGTCATGCACCAGACGCGCAAGCCCGATTGGTGTCAGGCCGATCTCAACGCTTTGATCGCGAGCTGCCGGGTGGCGGCCAATCGTGTGGTCGAAATGGCAGCCAGGTTCGGCGATGATGTCTATTATTCCGCAACCCAGGAATTGCTCGACCGCAATCACCGCGCGATGAAGGCGCTGATCGCGATGGCGGTGGCCGAAGAACCGGTGAGCTTTTCCGATTATATCTGCGATGATGGCAAGGGATTTGGCCCTTACAAAATCCAATGCACCATGCGGCGCGAGGGCGAGAAGGTCATTCTCGATTTTGACGGCACCGACCCGCAAAGCGCGGCCTCGATCAATTTCTATCTCAACGAGAATATGTTCAAGATGTTCTTCGGGATTTACATGATCATGGTGTTCGACCCGCAGATCATGTTCAATGACGGGTTCTACGACCTGATCGAAGTGCGCATTCCCAGCGGGTCGCTGCTCAAACCCGAATTTCCCGCAGCCCTGTCGGGGCGGACTCACGCGCTGGGCCGTATTTTCGATATTCTGGGCGGATTGTTGGGGCAAAAAACGCCCGAATTCCTCAATGCGGCCGGGTTCAGTTCGTCGCCCCACCTGTTTTATTCAGGCTGGGATGAACGCGGGGGCAAGGAGCGCGAATGGTACCAATTGTTCCAGATCGGCTTTGGCGGGATCCCGGGCAGGCCGCTGGGCGATGGGCCCGATGGCCATTCGCTGTGGCCCGGCTTTACCAATGTCCCCAATGAATTCCTCGAGCGCTATTTCCCCTTGCGCATCGAACGCTATTCGACCGAACCCGATAGCGGCGGGGCGGGTCTGCATCGCGGCGGCAATGGGATCCATATGACCTATCGCTTTCTGGCTGATGGCGCGATCGCGATCCACGATGACCGGTGGTTTGTGCCGCCATGGGGGGTCAATGGCGGCCATCCGGGCATGCGCGCGAAAAAGGTGCTCGAACGCAAGGATGGGTCGACGGAAATCGTCGGCAACAAGATCGAGGATGTCGCTGTTAATGAGGGCGACCTGCTGCACTTCATCACATGGGGTGGCGGGGGCTGGGGCGACCCGCTCGAACGCGATCCGGAGCTTGTCGGGCTTGAAATCCGCCAAGGTCTGGTCACCAGCGAGGGCGCGCGCGCCTATGGTGTGGTGGCCGACGGGGCCGGAGTGATCGACATTGCGGCAACCGCCGCCCTGCGCGAGAAAATGGCGGCCGAACGCGGCGAATTGGCGCTGTTCGATTACGGGCCCAGCATTGACGATCTGCGCGCGGCATGTCTGGAAGAAACCGGGCTGGAGCCGCCGCAACAGCCGCAATGGCACACGTCCGATCTGGCTGAGGCGGCGCAGTGATGGGTGCGCTCAACGATATTCGCGTGGTCGAAATGGGCCAGCTGCTCGCTGGTCCGTTTTGCGGCCAATTGCTGGGCGATATGGGCGCCGATGTGATCAAGCTCGAACCGCCGGGTGCCGGCGATCCGATGCGTCTGTGGGGGCAAGGCAAGGAAAAGGTCCAGTGGGAAGTGATCGGCCGCAACAAGCGCTCGGTCACCTGCAATCTGCGCATTCCCGAAGGGCAGGAGCTGGCACGCCAATTGATCGCCAAGGCCGATGTTCTGATCGAGAATTTCAAACCCGGCACGCTGGAAAAATGGGGCCTGTCGCCCGAGGCTTTGCTGGCTGAGAATCCCGGCCTGATCATTGCCCGCATGTCGGGATATGGCCAAACCGGCCCCTATTCCAACCGCGCCGGTTTTGGCGGTATTGGTGAGGCGATGGGGGGATGGCGATATATTGTCGGCGATGAGGACCGCCCACCTGCGCGCATGGGGGTTTCGATTGGCGATACTTTGTGCGCCAGCTATGGCTGTATGGGCGTGCTCGCCGCGCTCCACCACCGCGAGAAAACCGGTGAGGGCCAGGTGGTCGACACCGCTTTGTACGAGGCGGTTTTGCAAGTGATGGAGGGGCTGGTTCCCGAATATGACTATAATGGCTTCATCCGCGAACGCTCGGGTTCGATCCTCAAAGGGATCGCGCCCAGCAATGTCTATCAATGCAAGGACGGCCATTTCATGATCGGGGCCAACAAGGATGAAATCTTCGCCCGCTTGGCAGACGCGATGGGCGAACCGGAATTGGCCGATGATCCGCGCTACACCACCCATTTGGCGCGCGGGCAAAACCAGATCGAGCTGGATGAACGGGTCAATGCCTGGACCGCGCAGCTCAGCGTGGACGAGGTTGAGGCGGCAATGATCAAATATTCAATCCCCGCCGGCCGGGTCTACCGCGCCCCCGATATGATTGCCGATCCGCATTTCCAAGCGCGCGAGGCGATCATCGAAGTTGAGACCGCAACCCGCGGACCGCTCAAAATGCAAGGCGCGTTTCCCAAATTGTCGGCCACCCCGTCGGGTGTGCGCCGCCCCGCCCCCCAAACCCCGGGCATGCACAATAGCGAGGTGTTGAGCGAGGTTTTGGGGCTGGATGATGCGCAATTGGCGCAATTGAGCGAGGCCGGAGCGATCTGAGACGTGACGCAATCGCCCGGACCTGATTGGGACAATGCCTTTGCCGGACGGCTTGCGCCGGGCAATGCGCCGGCGCTCTTGCTGGTCGATCCGGTGCGCGCTTATGTCGAACACGGCTCGCCGCTTTTCCTCGACAGCGGGGCGGCGGCCTTGGCGTGTATGGCCGATCTGGTCGAACAATTCCGGGCACGCAACCTGCCGGTGATCTGGACCGGGGTGCGATATGAGGAAGGGGGCCGTGATGGCGGCCATTTCTTCCGCAAAGTGCCCGCGCTGCAGGTGTTCGTGGGGCACAGCGAATGGGGCCATTTCCCTGCAAACCTCACCCCGGCTGAGGGGGAGCAGGTGTTTATCAAACAATATCCATCGGCCTTTTTCGGCACCGGGCTGGACCAATGGCTCGAACACAACGGGATCGACACGGTGTATATTGGCGGCTTTTCCACCTCTGGCTGTGTCCGGGCCAGCGCGCTCGATGCGCTGCAATATGGGTTCGTGCCGATCACGGTGGAGGATGCCTGCGCCGATCGCGATGCCGATTTGCACCGGCAAAATCTGCGCGATCTGGGGGCCAAATATTCCGAGATTGTTGGCACAGCTGACGTCGCCGATATGCTGGCGACCGGCGCGTTGCCCAGCGCGTTGCCCGGCGCGGACTGAACCGCGGCACGCCGCCGCGCCAATAAAAATCGTCAAAAAAACACAGCCGCCGCGCCGCGCGTGATCCCGTGCAGATCACAGCCCGCTTGCTCTTGCGCCCCGCGCCGCCTATCTGGACGCCAAGCAATCCAAGCAATTTTACACATTCCAAGGAACGACCCGATGGCCGCGCAATACGCCTATGTCATGAAAGGCATGACCAAGAGCTTCCCCGGTGCCCAAAAGCCCGTGCTCTCGAACATCAACCTGCAATTCTATCAGGGTGCAAAAATCGGCATTGTCGGCCCCAATGGCGCGGGCAAATCGACCCTGATGAAAATCATGGCCGGGATCGACACCGACATTTCGGGCGAAGCGTGGCCGGGTGAGAACATCACGGTTGGCTATCTCCCGCAGGAGCCGGAATTGGACCCGACCAAGACTGTGCTCGAAAATGTCCGCGAAGGCGCCGGTGAAACCGCGACAATGGTCGAGCGTTTCAACGCGATTTCGGCGGAAATGGGCGATCCCAAGGACGACACCGATTTTGATGCGCTCATGGAAGAAATGGGCACATTGCAGGAAAAAATCGACGCGGTGGATGGCTGGACGCTCGACAACCAGCTTGAAATCGCGATGGAGGCGCTGCGCTGTCCGCCTTCTGACATGGGGGTTGAAAACCTCTCAGGCGGGGAAAAGCGCCGCGTGGCATTGACCCGGCTGCTGATCCAGAAACCCTCGATCCTGCTGCTCGACGAACCGACCAACCACTTGGATGCAGAAAGCGTGGAATGGCTGGAAAACCACCTCAAGGAATATGCCGGCGCGGTTCTGATGATCACCCACGATCGCTACTTCCTCGACAATGTGGTGGAATGGATCCTCGAACTCGATCGCGGCACCTATTATCCGTATGAAGGCAATTACTCCACCTATCTGGAGAAGAAGGCCAAGCGGATGGAGCAGGAGAGCCGCGAGGAATCGGGCAAGCAAAAGGCGCTCGCGCGCGAGCTGGAATGGATCCGGCAAACCCCGTCGGCGCGCCAGACCAAATCGAAAGCGCGTATCCGCAAATTTGAAGAATTGCAGGAAGCCCAAGGCAACCGCGCACCGGGCAAGGCGCAAATCGTCATTCAGGTGCCCGAACGCCTTGGCGGCAAGGTGATCGAGGCCAAGAACATCTCCAAAGCCTTTGGCGACAAGCTCTTGTTTGAAAACCTGTCCTTCATGCTGCCGCCGGGCGGTATTGTCGGGGTGATTGGCCCCAATGGTGCGGGCAAATCGACCCTGTTCAAAATGATCACCGGGCAAGAAACCCCCGATAGCGGCTCGATCGAAATCGGCGAAACCGTGCATCTTGGCTATGTCGACCAGTCGCGCGATGATCTGACTCCATCGAACAATGTCTGGGAAGAGATTTCCGACGGGCTCGATTATATGCAGGTCAACGGCCACGACACCTCGACCCGCGCTTATGTCGGCGCGTTCAATTTCAAAGGCGCGGACCAGCAGAAGAATGTCGGCAAATTGTCGGGTGGTGAGCGCAACCGTGTGCACATGGCCAAAATGCTCAAGCAAGGCGGCAATGTGCTGCTGCTGGACGAGCCGACCAACGACCTCGATGTGGAAACCTTGGGCGCGTTGGAGGATGCGATTGAAAACTTCGCCGGCTGCGCCGTGGTGATCTCGCACGACCGCTTCTTCCTCGACCGGTTGGCGACGCATATCCTCGCCTTTGAAGGCAATAGCCACGTCGAGTGGTTCGAGGGCAATTTCGAAGCCTATGAAGAAGACAAGCGCCGCCGCCTGGGCGATGCGGCGGACCGGCCCACGCGCCTGGCCTATAAAAAGCTGACGCGGTAAATCAAAAGTTAGGCGATCGGGGTGGGGCTCAGGCCCCTCCCTGCTCCCTATGTGTGGTCAGCGATCGAAGGGGATGGCTAAATCCCTTCGCCTTTTGCTTGGTCCTCGTAGCTGATCCCGCCGACCGACCAGTCGGCGTCATCGACTTCGTAAATCAGCACCCGAACTTTGCCCCGATCTGCACCGATCGAATCCACCACAGCATCGGTGACATTGCGCATCAGCGCGCGTTTGGCGTCTTTGCTGCGGCCCTTGCGCATCTGGACTGTGACAACCGGCATTCTTCCCTCCGCAAAATCAATATGCATAGGGCGTCTATAGCCAATCCCCCACCCCGCCAAGCAGGACACGCATGCGCATGCGCCAAATGGGCGCGAATTGGAATGCGCGGGTCATATGCGCGTAAGTTTACACCAATTTAACGACATATCAGGCATCTCTACTTCGCTGACTTCTGGCACAAAATGCCGACAGGGGAGATGTCAATGCAAGCTGTAACAAGCAGCGGCGGGGCGCAAACAATTCTTGTAACGGCGGCGATCATGCTGCTGGTGGCGGGGTGCGCTGCATATGCGCTCTTTCCCGGCCTTCGTGCAAAACTGCTACACACAGCGGCAAAGATGGGCATCTATGACCGCCGCCGTCGCCAAGCGAACCCCCTGCCCGGCCTGATCCAGAGCGGCGCATTTGACAAATTGGCCGAAAACGCCGCCGAACGGGCCGCAATGAAAAGCCGGTTGGGCTCCTTGATCTACGGACGGATCGATCACCTCAATCAAGTGGGCCAGATCTGGGGCGAAAGCGCGCGCGAGGAAGCGGTGAAAGAAGTCGCCCGGATCATGCGCGCTGGCACTCGCACAACCGATATTATCGAAACCGATCCGCCCGCCGGTATCGAGGCATCGTCCGATGGTTCGTTTGTCATTCACGTCGATGGCGCAAACGAAAAAGAAGCAAATGCCATCGCCCAAAGACTTATCCGAGCGCTGGGAACGACGCCGATACCTGCAATGGGCGAAGGAATGCGCCTGACCGCCAGTTTCGGGGTTGCGCAGCGCCGCGAAGGCGAAACCAATACCTCGCTTTACGCCCGTGCGCATGCTGTCCTCAACACGGCCCAGAACGGCGGCGAGGACACTGTGCTGAGCGCAAGCGATTGGGAAGAGATGCAATTACTGCCCGCGCCGGGCCAAGATCGCGATGCCCCCACACCTAGCGGTCAAACCGCTAAAAAGGGCACTCGGAACGCCGCCTAAAGGCGCGTCATGGCGAGATCCAGCGTCCGTTCCACTCATCGCCTTCGCGGGCAAAATGTGCCCGGGCATGGCCGGTATGGGCAAGGTAGAGCCAGTCCAGTTCGCGCAGTTCAATCCGCACAACCGCAAAATTGGCGCGGGCGGAGACAAGCTGCTCGTCGCTGGGTTCAACCCCTTCAAATTCAGCCGGCAGGCCAGAGGTCGCCACATCGCTGAGCGTGCCAGGCCCATCGCCGAGATAGCACCGGCGGGCAAAATTGCTGCCATTATCCCATGCCGCATCGGTGATCGGTGCATCGCGCAATACCGCCCCGTTGCCGCGCGCGCGGATCTGAATTTTGGCGCCTTTATCATAGAACAAAACCGCCATGCGCGGATCGGCTTCAATCGCGGCGACCTTGGGTGCGCGGGTGTCGGTGTGGAACCGCAAAGCCCAATCCTGCCGGTCAAATTCGCGCAGCACCATAGCGCGCGCATCCACATCGCTGGTGATCACCGCAGGCACATGCATGGGCGATTTGCGATCCTTGGACGCGCGGGTCAAACGCGCAGCCAGATCGGCGCGAACATCATCGAGAGTGTCGAACATAATCACGCCATTGGAGGATATGCGCCCGCGGTCAAGGCGTTCAGGAAAAATGCCCCAAACATGAACGTAAGCCTAAACGGGCGGTTCAGATTAGGCTCAGCCAGCCAAGTTTAGACAGCACAAACACTTAACGCATCAATCGAGCCGTAAGTGGTGGGGCGGCAACACTGGAGGCATATCATGGACGCAACCCTGTTTTTCCGGGGCAGTGCTTTATCAGCTCTCGCCCTAGCCCTCGCTTTTGCCGCGCCGCCCGAGGCGGCGGCCGCATCAAGCGCAAGTTCGGTGGAGACCAGTTCCACAGCGCAGCAATCGCGCCAGGATCGTCGCGGGGAGCGACGCGCCAACCGCCAGAACCGCAGCGCAGAACGCGAAGACCGCGGCTATCGCAGCCCAACATCACGCGGCGAACGCAGCGCACGTGCCGCTCGCCAGGGTAATCCAAACGCCACCAGCAATCGCAGCGAGCGTCGCTCTGAACGCCGCTCCGAGCGGGTCAATCGCAACTCCGAAAGACGCGCAGACCGGATCAATCGCGAGGCAGAACGGCGCGCGGGACGAATTGAAAGCCGCGGTGACCGCGCCGCAGACCGCGCCGATCGTCGCGGAAGGCCCGGCGCAGGCGATCAGATCGAACGCCGCAGCGAACGCCGGGCGGACAGAGTGGAACGCCGAGGAGAGCGCCGGTCAGATACGGCCGAGCGCCGCGGTGACCGCCGCGCCGATCGCGTAGCAGATCGCGGCACTGGCCGCAGCGCAGATCGCGGCGATCGCAACGGAACCGCGCGCGAACGCCGGATCGCCAGAGACAGGCGGGCTGAACGCCGCGAAGACCGGACAGAGCGGCGCAGTGAACGCCGCAGCGAGCGGCGGGCGGATCGTCGCGGGGCCTATCGCGACGGATATCGCGACGGGCGCCGGGTGGAACGGCGCGCCGAACGGCGACGCGATTACCGCCGCTGGGACCGTTACGCATGGCGCAATGACCGGCGCTATCACTGGCGCCACCACCGCCGCGCGCATCGCAATCTCTATCGGATCGGCCATTATTACGCGCCCTATCGCTCGCACTATTATTCGCGGATCCATGTCGGGTTCTACCTTGACCGGCTGTTCTTCACCAACCGCTATTGGATCCATGATCCGTGGGCCTACCGTTTGCCCGCCGCCTATGGCCCCTATCGCTGGGTGAGGTATTATGATGACGTCATTCTGGTCGACATCTACAGCGGCCGCGTGGTCGATGTGATCCATGATTTCTTCTGGTGAAGCGATCGCATAGGCGCGCGCAAACGCACGCCTTGCCCAAACCCGCAAAACCCCCGCAGGAGCGATCCCGCGGGGGTTTTTCAATGCTGTGCCACTGTTCCCGGCACAGATCTGCGCTGGCTCTTGCACATAGCCGATGGATTGCTAGACCCTTGGCATATGAGCAATACCGAAACTGTTCCTGATCAAGATGCCTTGCGCCAATTGGGCGAACAGGTGCGCAAAAGGCTCGCGGCCGATCCCGGCGTGTACCGCGTGGACACCGATATTGCCGAATTGTTCGCTGTCGGAGACTTCCTCAGCCAGGCGGAATGTGAACGGCTATGCGCGATGGTTGACCAGACCGCGCGCCCCTCATCGCTGCACGAGGTCGACTATGACAGCGGGTTCCGCACCAGCTATTCTGGCGATCTCGACCCCGCTGATCCGTTTGTGATGGGGATCG
This sequence comes from Erythrobacter sp., assembly GCA_013214365.1. GTDB lineage: Bacteria > Pseudomonadota > Alphaproteobacteria > Sphingomonadales > Sphingomonadaceae > Erythrobacter. Next base: position 4,692 of record JABSPI010000027.1, on the reverse strand, counting down.
GGCGCCGGATCGATGATATTTTGGGCGTCGATTCCAGCTTCGGCGAAGCGATCCAGGGCCAACGCTATTTGCCCGGCCAACAATTCAAACCGCACAATGACTGGTTTTATACGACTGAAAAATACTGGCAGGGTGAGCGCAAGCGCGGCGGTCAACGCAGCTGGACCACAATGATCTTTCTCAACGATGTCGAAAAAGGCGGTGAAACCCATTTCACCCAGATCGGGATCAAGATCGAACCCAAGCCCGGCGTGCTGCTGATCTGGAACAATGCCCTGCCCGATGGTCGCCCCAATGAAGGCACCATGCATGCCGGCACCCCCGTGATCGAGGGGGCCAAATACATCGTCACCAAATGGTACCGCACGAGGCGCTGGACCTAAGCTTTACAGCCCAAACCCAACGCCCGTCCCGGTTCAGCGCGCGAGCGCCTCGGCGATCAATTTGCGCGTGGGCTCCACCCCGTAAAGCTTGATAAAGCTGCCCATACGCGGCCCCTGCTCGCTGCCCAGAAGCGTTTCATATAGCGCCCGGAACCAGTCGCGCAGATTATCAAATCCGTACGCCTCATCTTTGCCGATTTCATAGACCATAGTCTGCAAATCTTCCGCGCTCGCACCAGCCGCGACATCGGCCAATTGCGCATCGAGCGCGCGCAAAGCCGCCGCTTCATTGTCGCTGGGCGCGCGTTTCTTCAGTGTCGGCGCGACAAAATCACGATTGTAGCGAACCGCGCATTCAACCAATTGCACCAGAGCCGGATCATCGACCGGCGCGCCGGTATAGCTCGCCACATATTCCGCAAGATTGTCCGGCGTCGCCTCAAGCCCAAGAACGCTGACCAGATTGAGCAGCAGCGAATAGGGCACGGACAGACCATCGCCCGCACCCGGTGCATCGGGCCCGTCAAAGCGGGCATTGGCGCGGGCCAAATGCCACACCGGATTGCCCATTTGCTTATCCAGTGGCTGCTCGGCCAATCTTTCGCGGAATTGCCAGTAATCATCAATCGCCTTGGGGATCACGCCGGCATGCAATTGCTTGGCGCTTTTGGGGTTGGCGAAGATGTAAAATCCGAGGCTTTCCTCGCTGCCATAATCGAGCCATTCCTCAATCGAGAGGCCATTGCCTTTCGACTTGGAAATCTTCTCGCCCTTGGCATCGAGGAACAATTCATAAATCAGACCCTCGGGCTTGTTCCCGCCCAGAACCCGCGCAATCTTGCCCGATTGCACCCCGCTATCGGTCAAATCCTTGCCGTACATTTCATAATCAACGCCCAATGCGACCCAGCGCATCGCCCAATCGACCTTCCATTGGCATTTGGACATGCCAGACAGTGCGCTTTGTTCGATCACGCTGCCATCTTCATCGGTGAAGCGGATGATCCCTGCCTCGGCATCGACCACTTCGATCGGCACTTGCAGAACAATGCCGGTGGCCGGGCTGATCGGCATGACCGGCGAATAAGTCTTGCGCCGCTCCTCTCCCAGAGTTGGCAGCATGATATCCTGGATCGCGTCGAAATTGCGCAGCACACCGCGCAGCGCATCATCAAACGCCCCCGAATTGTATTGATCCGATGAACTGACGAATTCGTAATCGAACCCGAACCGGTCGAGAAACGCGCGCAACATCGCATTGTTGTGCGCTGAAAAGCTCTCATATTCGGTCCCGAACGGATTGGGGATGCGCGACAAGGGCTTGCCCAAATTGGCTTCGAGCAGCTCTTTATTGGGAACATTGCCCGGCACTTTGCGCAGGCCATCCATATCATCGCTAAACGCGACCAGCCGGGTGGGCTCGCCGGTCAGCGCCTCGTAAGCGCGGCGCACCAGAGTGGTGCGCAAAACTTCCTGAAACGTGCCGATATGCGGCAGGCCCGAGGGCCCATATCCGGTTTCGAACAAAACCGGTTCGCCCTCAGCCTTTCGCCCGCGCAACCGTTTGGCCAGACGCTGCGCCTCTTGAAAGGGCCAGGCCTTGGAGGTTTGTGCGGTTTCGATAAGGTTGGTGTCGGTCATGATCAGCTTTTTGGTTTGTGATTTCGTATCGGATTTTCGCTTTACGCTAGGTCGGCCATGTTGCAAGCGCGAAAAGCAGCGCGGGGCATGATCCCCGCCGCGCTGCGCATGTAGGCCGATCATGCGCTTAGACCTCGACATCTGAACCGCGTTATACCCGCCACAGGGGTGATTTGGCCGCAATTTTACGCCAAACATGGCGTGCCCGCTTTGCAGGTCCGGCACGAGGCGCTATGGGCCCGCGCAGCGTATGATCCGTTACAAACGCCATCCATTATTTCTGACCCTCGTCTTATTAGCGGTCACCATCCGCACCAGCTTTGGCTGTGCGGAATGCATGCCGTTTGACTGGGGTCCAATGGATGCAGCCCATGCTCATGCCAATGCCAACACTCATGCCCATATGGGCCATGATGCAGGCTATCATGCGCAACACCATGCTGCGGATCATTCGGGCCATAATCTGACCGAGGGCGCAATCGGTGCGGTTGGCGATGCTGGCGCGGGTGACAATGGCAAACCGGGCCAGCACAGCGCCCATGACGCGCATGACAGCCAATCGTGCTGTTCGGCCTGTGGCCCGACCCTGCCGCCACAATTGGCGCAATTCGGCCCGCTGGGCGAACGGGCGCAAGAGGCGATGATGACCCCGATCCGCGCGCTTGCCACGCGCCCGCCTTTTCCCGCTTATGAAGCCCGTGGCCCCCCGCTCCTGAGCTGAAATTTTCTTTCAAATCATTTCAGACAATCAGGAATTTTCAATGAACACGCTTTTGACCGCGCGCGCATTGCGTGCGCTNGGAGCCGCTGCATCTGGCGCGGCCGCAANCTTTATGACCACCNCCGCAATGGCCGATGAGGGCCATATCAACGCGCTCGANCATGCCCCGATCGGGGTGATGGGCGATCACCGTCACGCCAAGGGTGAATGGATGATCAGCTATCGGTTGATGCATATGGATATGGGCGGGGTGCAGATCGGCACAGACAGCGTCGATCCCGACACCGTTGTAACCACCATCCCCAACCGCTTTTTCGGCAATCCTGGCCAACCGCCCACCTTGCGGATTGTCCCGACCGAAATGCGCATGGACATGCATATGGCTGGCATGATGTACGGTTTGAGCGATGATGTGACCTTGATGGTGATGGCCAATTACTGGTCCAAAGAAATGGATCACATCACTTATCAAGGCGGCATGGGCACCACCCAATTGGGCACGTTCCGCACCAGCCCGGCCGGTTTTGGCGACACAAAAGTGGCGGCCATGATCGGATTGAGCGACACCCTCCACATCAATGCCGGCCTGTCGATCCCGACCGGGTCGATCACCAAAACCGACGATATTCTCACCCCGATGGGCGGCAATCCGACCGTGCGCCTGCCCTATCCGATGCAATTGGGATCGGGCACGTGGGATCTGGAACCGGGCATCACCTATCGCGACCAGAACGCCGCCTTTGGTTGGGGCGCACAACTGCGCGGTACATTGCGGCTGGGCGAAAACTCGCAAGGCTATGCCCATGGCGACCGGGTGATGGCGACCGCTTGGCTGGCGGCTTCGATAACTGATGCCGTGGCGCTGTCGGGCCGGGTCGAGGCGGCCAGCAAGGGCCGCGTTGACGGGATCGATCCGATGATTATGGGCCCGGTTCAAACCGCCAATCCCGATTTTCACGGGGGCGAGAGTGTCACTGGTCTGCTCGGGGTCAATTTTGCGGCCACTGGCGGAGCGCTCAAAGGTTGGCGACTTGGGATCGAAGGCGGTGTGCCGCTGGTTCAGGACCTCAACGGGCCGCAAATGCCGACCGATTACACTGTGACCGTCGGGGTGCAGAAAAGCTTCTGATCGCGGCCTGTCCAATCGCTCAAAAGAGGGGCGGCGCGGCGCTTGGGTATCCGAGCGAGCGGGCCGCCCCTTTTGCGTCAAACATTGCCCGCCGGTGCGCGCGGGGTTGCCGGGGCATGATGGGGGTTTAGTTGATGAAACACATCCACACCCCCGCATCTTGGGTGAGCATCAACAAACGATCCTTGCCCGTCCCCGGTTGCGGCAGCCGCATCGGGCCCTGCACGGCGCATGAAGCCCCCTTAGAGCGAAGCTAGCAGGCGCGGGCCATGTAGGAAAATGCTTGTGGGCGCGGCGGTCATTGTGTTGGCCTTCGCCGGAGCGGCGCTATGCCCAGAAGCCATCACGCCGTTCTCGGCGCGGTCCGCCCTCACGCTTGAATGACAAGCTGGCGCCAAGGACGACCCGCAAAGCCCCTCAGCGGAGCCTTTTGGTGGCTCTAAATATGATCGAACAGCAATGTAATGGTCCCTTGGTAACCACCGATCCTCCGGGTTAAAGTGGCACAGTCGAGGCGCGGAAGATTTACCAGCAATCGCAATGGCTTAGAACCGCACTGACCCACTCTGTGCCACAAATTTAGCACTGACCCACTACTGGCACAGAAAAGGACATTGCCGTTTTCCGCATACACCTCAATAACTTACACACCAGCTCCGCTGCGTACGGTGTGCACTCGAAGGCCTTCCACGTTGCGAGGCCCGGTCCAGCAACTGAGCCGGATCGTTCGATTGGAAGAATGCAGCCTGCAACCGTTAAAAAATTTGAACAATTCCGGCTCCTCGCCCTTTCTAATGAAGTTGCGAGCGAGCAAGGTC
>JABSPI010000261.1 GCA_013214365.1 Erythrobacter sp. | reverse complement strand
CGGCCCAGCAATTCGGCGATTTGGACCGCATTCAAGGCCGCGCCTTTGCGCAAATTGTCCGAGACACACCACAGCGCAAGGCCGTTTTCGACCGTCGGGTCTTCGCGCACGCGGCTGATATAGGTGGCGCTGTCGCCGGCGCTTTCGACCGGGGTGACATAGCCTTCATCTTCGCGCTTATCGATCAACATGATGCCCGGCGCCTCGCGCAGGATCTCTTGCGCTTGCTCGGCGCTGAGTTCCTTTTCAAATTCGATATTGACCGATTCCGAATGCCCCACAAACACCGGCACCCGCACACAGGTCGCGTTCAATTTGATCTTGGGGTCGAGGATCTTCTTGGTCTCCACCACCATTTTCCACTCTTCCTTGGTCGAGCCATCATCGAGGAAGACATCGATATGCGGAATGACGTTGAACGCGATCTGTTTGGTGAATTTGGCCGGTTCGACCGGATCGCCGACGAAAATCGCGCGGCTTTGTTCGAACAATTCATCCATCCCCGCTTTGCCCGCGCCCGAAACCGACTGATAGGTGGAGACCACCACGCGTTTGATCGTGGCGGCATCGTGCAAGGGTTTGAGCGCGACCACCAATTGCGCGGTCGAGCAATTGGGATTGGCGATGATATTCTTGGTCGCATATCCATCGATCGCATCCGGGTTCACTTCCGGCACGATCAAAGGCACGTCGGGGTCCATCCGGTAGAGCGAGGAATTGTCGATCACCACGCATCCCGCTGCTGCCGCTTTGGGCGCATATTCCTTGGCCGGGCCGCTGCCTGCGGCGAACAGGGCAATGTCCCACCCCGCCCAATCGAAATGTTCAATATTTTTGCATTTGAGCATTTTGCCCGTGTCGCCGAATTCCACTTCGGTCCCCTGGCTGCGCGAAGAGGCGACCGCTGCGATCTCGTCACAGGGAAACTCCCGCTCTGCCAGGATTTGCATCATTTCGCGTCCGACATTTCCGGTCGCGCCCACGATTGCCACACGGTAGCCCAATTCACATTCTCCACTTCAAACGGTTGCACCCCTCGCTGGCGGCACTACCACGCAATAGCAAGGGGAAAGACGTGAGCGCGGATACACATAGCTGGCAGGAAAAAGCCAAACATTTCGACTTTCAAGGGCACCAGATTGCCTATTGGACCGGGGGGCGCGAGGATGCGCGGCCCTTATTGCTGGTCCATGGCTTTCCCACCTGCGCGTGGGATTGGGCCAAAGTGTGGGACCAATTGGGCACCAATCACCGGCTGATCGCTTGCGATATGCTGGGATTTGGCCTGTCGGACAAACCGCGCGGCGGGTTTGGCGGGCCAGCCAATGGCAAAGGCTACACCATCCATTGGCAAACCGATCTGCAGGCTGCATTGCTGGACCATCTGGGGATCGGGGAGTTTGATGCGCTGGTGCATGATTACGGCGTGTCGGTGGGGCAAGAGATGTTGGCCCGCCAACACAGCGGCTTTGGCTTTGCGATGCTGGGCCAATGCCTGTTTTTGAACGGGGGGATTTTCCCCGATCAACACCGCCCGGTGACGATGCAGAAAATCGGTGTCTCGCCGTTTGGCTTCATGCTCGGGTTTTTGATGAGCCGCCGGGGCTTTGGCAAAAGCTTTGCGCAGGTGTTTGGCCCCGACACCCGGCCCAGCGCGGCGGAGTTGGACGGGTTCTGGCATTTCATCAGCCACAATCGCGGCCACAAAATCACTCACAAATTGCTGCACTATATCGCCGACCGGCGCACGCATAAGGCGCGCTGGGAGGCGGCATTGACGGGCGCACAAGCGAGGATCGGGTTGATCAATGGCGCGCTTGATCCGGTTTCGGGCCGCCACGCTTTTGACAAATGGCGCGAAGTGGTGCCCGATGCGCGCCACCACCTGATCCGCGATGTGGGCCATTATCCCCAAGTCGAGGCGCCCGATGAAGTGGCGGCCAAAGTTTTGGAATGGCTCGCCTAAATTCCTGCGCCGTCAATTGCCCCTATCAAGTCGGGCCACTATCACTGGGCCCCAATCAATTCGGCCCCTTCATTCAGGCGGCGTCACGCCGTGGCTTTCGAGGAAGCGGAAGATCGAATTCCACATATGCGGGCTGATCTGTGGGCCTGAAACGCGGTGCGTGTATCCGGGATAGAGCATCATCTCGAAGGGCACGTTGTTTTCCTGCATGACCGAAATGATTTCGGTCGCGTTTTCGAACACCACATTGTCATCGGCCATGCCGTGGATCAACAGCAAGGGATCGCTGATCTTGGTCGCATCGGGGATGGCGCTGGCGGTGTCATAGGCTTCGGGAACCTCGCGCGGATCGCCCATATAGCGTTCGGTGTAATGGGTGTCGTACAATTCCCACTTGGTCACCGGCGCGCCCGAAATGCCCGCGGCATAAAGGCCCGGATCGGCTTCGAGCTGTTTCAGGGTCATATAGCCGCCATAGGACCAGCCATAGAGCGCGATCTTGTCCCCATCGACGAAATCGAGCGTTTTGAGAAATTGCGCGCCGCGCTTCTGGTCGCGCACCTCGACCCCGCCCATGGCGCGGTAGATCGGCTGTTCAAAATCGACCCCGCGATTGGCGGTGCCGCGATTGTCGAGCGCAAACCAGATATAGCCTTTATCGACCACAGCCTGAGCCAGAGCCCCGCCCCAGCCCTTGTCAACGATCTGCGGGCCGGGCCCGGAATAATGGTAGTAGAAGACGGGATATTGCTTGCCCGGCTCCATTTCGGGTTTGAGCATCATGTAATGGAGCGGCGTGCCGTCTTCGGCCTCGATCGTCCCATATTCGGGCGCCACATGGCTGGCGAGGAAGGGCGCGTAAGGGTGGTCAGCGTCGAGCGCGTTTTCCTCGACCCAAGCGATCTCTTCCCCGCTGCGCGTGGCAAGATAGCTTTGTGCCGGTTGATCGGTCGCCGAACGGGTGATCAACAAGGTCTCGCCAGTGGGGTCCATACCGGCCGAATTGGTGTAGCCGGGATCGGTCAGACGGGTGGGCGCCCCTTCCCCGCTGAGCGCGGTGACATAGACCTGGCTGGTGAGCACATCGTCGGTGCGGGTGTAGAACAATTGCCCGGCATCCTCGTTCACACCCACCATGGCATTGGCCGGCGCGGTGCCGCTGGTCAGGGTGGTCCACCCCTCCCCGTCAAAACGGTAGAATTGGCCATATCCGCTGCGCTCCGACCACCACAGCAGGCTGCCATCGGCCAGGAACCGGTAATTGTCAGACAGGTTGATCCAATAATCCTCGCGCGCGGCGGTCTCGGTGAACCACACCTCGCTTGCGCCCGTTGCGGGATCGACCTTGAGCATGTCGAGCACGGTCTGCTCGCGGTTCTGGCGTTGGACATAGATATGGCCATCGGGGCCCCAATTGACCCGCGCGATATAGATATCGGCGTTCTCGCCCAGATCGATTTTGACCCGGTTGCCGCCATCGGAATCCATCACATACAATTCGACAATGGCATTGTCGGAACCGGCCACCGGATAACGTTGGTCAAACACCCGCGTGCCGGTTGCGCCGATTGCGGCGCGCGTGACGATGCCCACGGGGGCCTCGTCGGTGCGTTGGACGACAAGGCGGCTTTCATCGCCGCTCCACCAATAACCGGTCAACCGGCTCATCTCTTCCTGCGCGACAAACTCCGCCTCGCCCCAGCGGATCGTGTCATCCTCCTTGGGCGTGATCGGGCGCGGCTCTTCGCCGATTTTGCCGACCCACAATTGCCGCTCTCGCACAAACGAGACATAGCCCGAGCGCGGCGACAATTTGGGGTTGAGCTCGCTTTCATCGGTGTCGGTCAGGCGCGTGACCTCGCCGTCGAGCTTGGCAAAATACAGATCGCCATCAATCGGGACGAGCACGCCCGATGCATCGCTTGCCCATTGATAGGTGATGATGCCTTCAAGGCTGCCGACGCGGGCGCGCTCGCGCTGCATCTTTTCATCTTCGGACAATTCGCGCCCCGTGCCGATCGCCGCGCTGTCGACCAACATGCGCCATTCGCCGGTGGCAAATTCATACCCCCACAAATCATACCGCGCCGCATTCTCTTCGCGATTGCGCAGCAAGGTGAGATATTTGCCATCGGGGGAAAATTGGGTTGCGCGCGGCGCCGGCCCGTTAAGCGAGGGCGAGGCAAAAACCCGTTCGAAGCTGAGTTCGCGTTCAGTCATGGAAGCGCTCACCGTGTCATCTGCATAGGCAGTGACCGGCACAAGGATAGCGGCAGCGGCAGCAAGCAGGGATAAACGCATGTCAATGACGGCCCTCTCATTATTCTCTCAGCGAAATTGGTAAAACGTCGCCAGTGTCATGGAATGGTTCGCCCCCGCCCGCAATGGCAAAACCGCCCCCGCGGCTCAAATTTTGCACACACGAAAAAGGGCGGCTCCCATCGGAAGCCGCCCTTCTCAAATTCGCTTGTCGTTCGCTCTTACTTCTTAGGAGCGTTCTCGCGACGTTCGGCGATACGCGCACGCTTACCGGTGCGGCCACGCAGATAATACAGCTTGGCACGGCGCACGACACCGCGACGCACCACGGTGATGCTGTCGACGATCGGCGAGTAAAGCGGGAACACACGTTCCACACCTTCACCAAAGCTCATTTTGCGAACGGTGAAATTGCTGTTGATCGAACGGTTCGAGCGGGCAATGACCACGCCTTCAAAGTTCTGCACACGCTCGCGCGTGCCTTCCTTAACCTTCACGCCGACACGAACGGTGTCGCCTGCGCGGAAGTCGGGGATGTCTTTTTCGACCTTGCCGATTTCTTCGGCTTCGATTTGCTGGATCAGGTTCACTGGTCCGTATCCTTACTTTTTTGCCGCGCGCCAGAGGCAGGCTGGTCCCGACCGTCACTGTAACGGTCCCAAAGGTCCGGCCTGCGTAACCGAGTTATCTCTTGCGCCTTGGCTTCTCGCCAAGCCGCAATCTTCGCATGATCCCCCGATCGCAGCACTTGCGGGATCGTGCGCCCTTCCCATTCCTGAGGTCGGGTGTAGTGCGGATACTCAAGCAGACCGTCCTCGAACGATTCTTCAGTTCCGCTAGAAGCCGCGCCCATTACGCCGGGAAGCAGCCGAATGCAAGCATCAAGTACAGCCACGGCTGCTGTCTCTCCTCCACTCAGCACAATATCGGCGAGGCAGACCTCTTCGATTTGCGGGCGAGCCTCAAACAGGCGCTCGTCAAAGCCCTCAAACCGGCCGCACAGGATGGTGACGCCGGGGCCGGTTGCAAGCTCGCGGATGCGGGTCTGCGTGATGGGTTTGCCGCGCGGGGTCATGGCGAGAACCGGAGCGCCAGTCGTCACGCTATCCAAAGCCCGCGCCATCACATCGGCCTTGAGCACCATCCCCGCCCCGCCGCCTGCGGGCGTGTCATCAACGGTGCGGTGTTTATCGGTGGTAAAGTCGCGCGGGTTGACCGTGTCCAGCGACCAATCGCCGCGCTCCAGCGCCTTGCCC
>JABSPI010000260.1 GCA_013214365.1 Erythrobacter sp. | reverse complement strand
GTAGGCCAATTGCGCCAAATCACGAAACGCCACATATTTGAGCGAATGGCACGAGGAACACACTTCCTTGTAGACCTGATAGCCGCGCTGCAATTGCTGCTCGTCCCAGGTCCCCATCGGGCCATCAAACGAGAACCCGCCAGCCGGCGTGATGTTCGGCTCTTGGAACGCATAATAGTCAGGTTTTGCAGGAAACCCTTCGGTGACCAAGGCTTTCACACCAGGCGCGAGCGACCACAGCAGCAAAACCGCGGTAAGGCCCAGGCCGAAAAGGATGCCTCCAAGTCGAATGGTCATGACCTATCTCTTTCTCGTTATCGGGTCAGTGTTTACGTTTGTCGCGCCGATTACTCGGCCGGTTCCGGCATTGCACCAGCGGGCGCAGCCGCAGGCGGTACATCTTTGGTCGCAGCACCGTCATCCTTGCCAAGCACAGATTCGGTGATCGAATAAGGCAGCGGCTTGGGCACTTCGATCTGGCTGATGATCGGCAGGATCACGAGGAAGTGCATGAAATAATATGCGGTCGCGATCTGGCTCATCATGATGAAGGGCTCTTCCGGGGTTGCCCCGCCAAGATAGAACAAAGCCGCCATGCAAGGGATCAAGCCGAACCAGAAGAACTTCTTGAACAAGGGGCGATAATTGCCCGAGCGCACCGGGCTCTTGTCGAGCCATGGCAGGAAGAACCACACCAGGATCGCCGCGAACATCGCGATCACACCAAGCAGCTTGGCTTCGATCAGGATGATGTCGGTGAACGGAATGGTCAGGTCGCCGGTGAAGGCGCGCAGGATCGCGTAGAACGGATAGAAATACCATTCGGGAACAATATGCGCCGGGGTCGACAGCGGGCTCGCCTCGATCCAGTTATCCGGGTGACCCAATGCGTAAGGGGCAAAGAACACCACGAAGGCAAAGAAGATCAGGAACAGCCCCAAGAACCAGCCATCCTTGGCGGTGTAATAGGGGTGGAAGGGCACCGTGTCGCTTTCCTGCTTCACTTCGATCCCGGTCGGGTTGGACGAACCGGGAATATGCAGCGCCCAGATGTGCAAGATCACCACGCCGGCGATCACAAATGGCAACAGGAAGTGCAGCGAGAAGAAGCGGTTGAGCGTCGCATTATTGGGAGCAAAGCCGCCCACCAACCAGGTTTGCAGCGTGTCGCCCACAAACGGGATCGCACCAAACAGGCCAGTGATCACTTTTGCGCCCCAAAAGCTCATCTGACCCCAGGGAAGCACATAACCCATGAAGGCGGTGGCCATCATCAACAAGAAGATCACCACGCCCAGCAGCCAGATCATCTCGCGCGGGGCCTTGTAAGAGGAGAAGTAGAACCCGCGGAAAATATGCAGGTAGATCACAATGAAGAAGAAGCTCGCCCCGTTGGCGTGCGCGTTCTTGAACATCCAGCCATAGTTTACATTGCGCATGATGTGTTCGATCTGGGAAAACGCAACCTCGGTATTGGCCGCGTAATGCATCGCCAAGACAATCCCGGTGACGATCTGGAACATCAAGAAGAACCCGGCGAGCACGCCGAAATTCCACATATAGTTCAAATTGCGCGGCACCGGATACCCCGCACCCACAGCGTTATAGACCAGACGCGGAAGCGGCAGCTTCTCGTCCATCCATTGGGTGAAAGCGTTTTTCGGTTCGTAATTTTTAGCCCAGGCGAAGCTCATAATGATCTCTTACGATTGGTCTACGGTTATAAAGCGGTATCTAATCTACGAAGGATTAGCCGACGCGGATGACGCTTTCCGACTGGAAGCTGAACTCCGGAACGACCAGATTGGTCGGCGCCGGACCTTTGCGGATGCGACCCGCAGCATCATAGTGCGAGCCATGGCACGGACAGAAATAGCCGTCATACTCGCCCTTTTCCTCGCCCTCAGCAGCGCCAAGCGGAACGCAGCCCAGATGGGTGCACACGCCCAATTGGACGAGAATATCGGCATTGCCCGCGCCCAGCCGCTCTTCGAGCGTCTGCTTGTCGCGCAGGTCACCGATATCAACCGCGTTGACTTCGGCGATTTCGGCCGCCGCCATGCGCTTGACGAACAAAGGCTGTTCGCGGAACACCTCCTTGATCGACTGGCCCGGCTCCAATGAAGAAATATCGACATCGGTGGTGCTTGCCGCGAGCACGTCAGCCGACGGGTCCATTTGTGTCACAAGGGGAAGAACAACCGACGCAGCGCCGACACCGGCGCTGCTCAGCGCTGCAATGTGGATCCAGTCGCGACGGCGAACGCCATCCTCGGTACCGGTACCTGCTGCAGTTGAAGCCATTTTGTATTACCCTGCTCGTCGGGCCGCGGCACGGGAAACATCCCTAGCGCGGCTTGATGTTGCGACCGCCTCCAGCACTAAAGCTGAAATTGGTCCGTTAAAATGCACCGTGGATCGGTAACGCGTCAAGCGAACGCACGTTCCACAGATCAGCGCGCATATACGGCAAATCTCGGGGAATCCAACCGTGTTTTGAACATGGAGTGTTCGCTCGCATGCAAGTCAGCCGCGCATACGGCCATGCCGCAGCGTCAATCGTGGCTTGAAGGTCAGCGGCAAAACCGCCCTACACCAATGCAATCGCGCTCAATTGCCGCCCGTAATTGGGCGCACCATGATGGCTGGCACGGCGATAGGAATAATAGCGCATGGCATGTTCGGCGCCGTCATCGTCCCCGTTTTTGGCCCCATTTTTGGCCCCATCCTTGCTCCCATCGCGCGCGTGCGAATAAGTGTCATGACCCAGCGCCCGCGCGCAGCCCACCCCGCACGCCTCAAGCCGCGCGAGGATATAGCCGGGCAGATCGAAGTGCCAGCGCGCGCGCCCTTCGCGCATCGGGGCGGCGGCAAAATGGTAATCATCATCGCGGGTGAAATGGGCGCGAAAAGCGGCGTCCACCTCATAGCTTGCCTGCGCGATAGTGGGGCCAAGGACCGCGGTGATATGGCCGCGCCGGGCGCCCAGCGCCTCCATTGCGGCGAGCGTGTTTTCGATCACGCCCCCTTGCGCCCCGCGCCATCCGGCATGCGCGGCGCCGATCACACCCTGGTCACTATCGGCGAACAGAATCGGCCCGCAATCGGCGGTGACAATGCCCACCGCGCAGCCCGGCCGATTGGTCACCAATGCGTCCCCCACCGGGCGCCCGCCGGGTGCATCGCCCCAACCATTATGCCAGCCGGCATCCCCGCCCGATGCCAAGGTGATCACATCGCAGGAATGGGTTTGGTGCGGGGTGAATATCTGTGCGCCGGTGGCGATCGCCTGCGCCGCGGCGGCTCTGAGCGCGGTGATGGCGTCGGGATCGCCCGGCCCGCCATAGCCGAATTGGTGCGCCCCGCCCGCTGATCCGAAAAACCCGTGCGCCGCCCCGCCAAGCGCGGGCGATTGCGCAATATCAAACGGCACGCCGGCGCTTTGGGGCGCAGATATATCGGGCACTTTGCTCACGCGGGGCCGCTCACCCCTCGAGACTGCGCGAGACCTGTTCGAACGTATCGCGCGAGAGATTGTCCGCCGCCGCAATCCGTTCCAGCTCGGCCTTCATCAAGGCCGCGCGCCCCGGTTCAATCCGGCGCCACCGCCCAAGCGGAGAGACGAACCGCGCCGCGGTTTGCGGATTGATCGGGTCAAGCTCGAGGATCAGGTCGGCAATCAATCTGTAGCCCGAGCCATCCTCGGCATGGAAGGCAGCCGGATTGCCGGCAAAGGCCATATACAAAGAACGCACCCGGTTGGGATTGCTGATGGTGAAATCGGCATGCTGGGCCAGCGCGCGGACATGATCAGTCACATCCTCGTGCAGCGAGAGCGCCTGGAGCGTGAACCATTTGTCGATCACCAGATCATTGCCGGCATAGCGATTGTAAAACCGCTCCAACCGCGCCTCCCGCTCGGCGCAATCGATGCTGCACAAGACCATCAGCGCGCCTTGGCGATCGGTCATATTGTCGGCTGCGTCATATTGCGCCGCGGCCAGACGCGCCGCCGCGACTTCATCGCCCGCCGCGATCAGCGCCAGCGCCTGCGTCTTGATCTTGCGCGCGCCGCGGCCATTGGGGTCGTCAAATGCGGTGGTCGCGGCGCGGGCATGGATTGTGGCCAACTCGTTTGTACAAGCCGCCGCAATCGCCGCTTTCAATTCCTCGCGCGCCTGATGGATCGCGCCCGGATCGGCTTTGCGCGTGCCGCTTGCCATGGCCTCGAACAGATAGGTTTCGCTGGGCAGAAGCATCAGCTCGCCGCGCATCGAATCCTCCAAATTCGCATCCATCAAGATCGCGCGCATCGCTTCGACCAATGCGGTTTGATCGCCGCCCGGCGTCTCGCCGCGGGAAATCGCCACCGCCGCATCGACCAGATAGGACACCGCCAATTCCTGCATCGCTTCGCAGCGCGCAAACGGATCGTCATCATGCGCGGCGAGGAACACCAGATCGGCCTGATCGAGCGTGCGTTCAATGATCACAGGCGCGGTGTAGCCGCGATTGATCGACACCACCGGATCATCGCCAACCATCGGCAATTCAAAACTCTGCTCGGCCGCGTTCAGCACGATCAGCTGCTCTGCCCCGATCGCGCCGGTTGCGCGCGAATGGACCGCCACGCGCAAGGGGATGACCATGGGCGATTTGTCGATCTGGCCGGGCGTTGCGGGAATGGTTTGCGCAAGGTCCAATGTGAGCGTGTCACCCGCCACGTGCTGGCTCACGCGCACGCTGGGCGTGCCGGCCTGACGATACCAGAAGCGGAATTGTTCCAGATCGAGCCCCGCGCCATCTTCGATCGCGGTGATGAAATCTTCGCAAGTGGCCGCCTCGCCGTCATGGCGGTCGAAATACAGATCGGTGCCTGCGCGGAAGCGTTCCTCGCCCGCCATGCTGCGCATCATCCGGATCACCTCGGCGCCTTTATTGTAGACGGTGGCGGTGTAGAAATTGGAGATCTCGCGGTAGCTGTCGGGGCGGATCGGATGCGCCAATGGCCCGGCATCTTCGGGGAATTGGGCCGCGCGCAAAATCCGCACATCTTCGATACGCTTGACCGCTTCGCCGCGCATATCCTGCGAGAACAGCTGATCGCGCAGGACAGTGAACCCCTCTTTCAAGGACAATTGGAACCAATCGCGGCAGGTGATGCGATTGCCCGACCAATTGTGGAAATATTCGTGCGCAATCACCCCTTCGACCCCGTCGAAATCGGCATCGGTTGCGGTGTCGGCATCGGCCAGCACATATTTGGTGTTGAACACGTTGAGGCCTTTGTTTTCCATCGCCCCCATGTTGAAATCGCTGACCGCGACGATGTTATAAAGGTCAAGATCGTATTCGCGCCCGAACACCTCCTCATCCCATTTCATCGACAATTTGACCGAGTTCAACGCGTGATCGGTGCGCGGCAAATCCTCTTCGCGGACCCAGATATTGCAGGTCACCTCGCGCCCGTTCATCGTGGTGAAAACACCCGAATTGGCTTTCA
>JABSPI010000259.1 GCA_013214365.1 Erythrobacter sp. | reverse complement strand
TCGATTGGCAGACGATTGGCCAACAATGTCCGATGGTTGACCTGGCTTATTTGATCGGGACGAGTTTTGCCGATCCACGCGAGCGGCAAATCCATGAAGCCGCTTTGTTGGCGCAATATTTCGACGCTTTGCGTGCAGCGGACACCGCGTTTGATGAGGCGGTTTTGCGCCATGAATACAAATTGCGCGCTTTGACCGGGATCGTGATGGCTGTTGCATCCAGCATGTTGGTCGAGCGCACGCAGCGCGGGGATGAGATGTTTGCGATGATGTTCGAACGTCCGGCGCGCCATGCGCTAGAGGCGGGCAGCATTGCGCTGCTCTAGGGGTATTCGCAGGCGGTCTATATCGGGCGGTCTGTTGCTTTGATTGGGGCTAGATCACGCCGCATTGATCATCCGCGGCGATTGCCGCCACGGCATCGTAATCGGCCTGTGTCGGGGTCAAGCGACGGATCAGGATAATGCCCTTTGCGCTGGGCGACAGGACAATGTCATCGCCCGCCTCGGCGCTGGCCGATTGCGGCAATAGACGCACCGAGGCCTCTTTGCCTTCGCCCCGGATGGTCACAAAATTATTGGTCGAGGCGTCAAAGAAGGACAGCGAGGAATATCCCTCGCTCGCCGCCATGGTCACGCGCAGACCGCGCGGCGCGGCGTCCAGATCATACAGGCAAGCCGAATAGGCAAGATCGGGCGAGGGGCGCACGACGGTTTGGGTTTGCGGGGTTGGGCGCGGGGCGAAGCTGAATGCGTGTAAGGGAACCCCGCGTTCAGACAGCATCGTCATCGCACCGGTCATAATGACATTGGGCGCTGAATAGAGCGCGGCAAAATGGCCCACAACCACCATCACGGCGCCAAACAGGAGGGGCAAGACAAACTTCTTCATGATGGCTCTTTCGTGCAGGATACCCGTTCGACGCTCGGCGCTGTGATCGCTTGCGCTGGTGCATTAAGCGTCTCGGCATCGGGCATGTAGAGCCGCAAGGTGAGATCAAATTGGCCGGCATTGCGGCTGGAAATCCAATTGCTTTGGTCATCCGGCCGCACCGGTGACACGATCGCGCTCCATGCGCCATCGCCCGCTCGGCTTGCGTCAAAACTCAATGCCTGATCGGTGTTGTCGGGCAGGAAGCTGTCGGCATTATAGAGCGTCACCGACCACCATCCCGCAGGCATCGGACCGCCCGCGAGGCGATAGGTGCAATCCTCGCTCAACACCTCGCCTGTGTCATCGGTGGCGCGGATGAAATAGATCGCCTCGGACTTGGCCAGCGCCAGCAATCCGTGACGGGCGATCCGCGCGCGCAGATAGGGGCTGGCGTCAGCCGATCCTTGGGTCAGGTCACCCATCCACCCATCGAGATCGATCGCTGCTTCGGCGCGGCGATCACCAGGCAAGAGCCCCGACATAGCCAAAGCGGTGTAAGCCCCCAGACCAAGTCCGAAGATTCCCGTCAGTGCGTAAATAGCAATTCGTTTGAGCATTGTGCGTCTTTGAAATGTTGGCGAGGATTTGGCTAGTGCGAAACCACATTGTTATCCCCGTCTTGCGCCGCGGCATTGTCGGTGCGCTGTTCGGGGAAAAGCGGCCATAGCAATTGCTGACCCAAACTGGCCGGAGCCAGATTTTCGACCCCATAGCTTTGCGGGAAGGTCCGGGTGATCCGCGCAGTTCCAAATAAGATGTCCCACAAAAACAGAAGGTTGCCGTAATTCCCCTTGTAATGGACCGCGGGATCATCGGCGTGGCGGCCATGATGGGCATGGTGCGTCGCCGGGGTCGAGATCGTGCGTTCAACCACCCACATGATCGGCGATAGCCACGCCGTGCGGTAAAGCGGCCTGTCCCATGCAACATCGCTATGCGCGCCGATGATCACCAGCAATTTGACCACGATATAGCCGGCATAAACCCATCCCAATCCCATCCAGATCAACACGCCAGACAGCCACAGATTGGGCATCAAAGCGTAGTAGATGATGTTGTTGCGATAGACGAGCCGGACACTCATATAGCGCGCATTGTGGTGGGCGCGGTGAAGGTTGTAGAGCCACGGGGTCGAATGGCTCGCCCGGTGCCACCAATATTGCACCATATCATCGCACACCAGCAACAAGCCCACCCCAGCCCATAGCGGCAAATCGGCAAGGGCGCCGGCATATTGCGGCGCGATTGCCTCGGCGATGGCGCCCGATGCGAACAGCACGGCCGGCTGGGTCAGAGTGAGCAGAACGGTGATGCTCACCGCCTCTACAATGCCATCATCGCGGGTTTGCTCGGGCTTGCCGAAGAGGTTAGAGCGCCACAATTCAAGCAGCGCAAAGCCCAGATAAATAGCGATAATTGCGATTGTTGAAGGTGTCATGCCCACGCTCTTTCTTGTTCGCCGCCGCTCTAGCGGCTACGAGAGGGTAAGAATGTCAAAAGATTTACATTTGCGAAAAACACGTCGATCCCTCGTGGTCCCCATGCTGTTCGAGGCGCTTGAGCCGGATTTGAAACAACATCTGATCGCCGCCAGTCCCGTGCGGACCTATCGCGATGGTCAATTCATCCAGCATCGTGGCACCAGGGCGGATGGGTTTTGGGTGATCGATCAGGGCCTTGTGCGTGTAGGCATGTATTTGGTCGAAGGTGAATTTCGCGCGGTTGCGGATTTGGGACCGGGCGATTCATACGGGGAATTGGCGGTGTTCTCCCAACGCCCGCGCGTGGTCGATGCGGTGTCGAGCGGGGTGAGCGCGGTGCGGTTCATCGCGGCCGCCCCCTTCCTTGACGCCTTGGCGCAATATCCCGCTTCCAACCGCGCAATGCTGGGCGCTTTGGCGGGGCAATTGCAGGACACGCTCGACCATTTGGCGGGTATGCGCCAAGGCAGCAATCGCGCGCGTCTGGCCGGTCTTTTGGCCAATTTGAGCGCGACGGGCAGCGAAGTGCGTGTCACCCAGCAAGAGCTGGCCGAATTTCTTGGGGTCACCCGTGCAACCGCCAATGCGGCGTTGAAATCATTGGAAAATGAGGGGTTTATTGAGCGTTTATATGGCTCGGTGCGGATCGTTGATAGGCAGGCTCTGCGGCTATTTTCGCTGGGATAAGCGCCGTTTGGAGCTTGTTTGAACGGTCCATCACGGCCACACCAATACAGCGCAGATTGCGCCGCAGCAGCGATTGCGTAAGAACGCCATATCGGGGATGGCCCGGCAGATGAGGGGAGCAGCGCAGCGGGATGGGAAATCGGGATTCAGATGGCAATTCGCCCGGCAATACGGGCCCAGATGAGGGCGCACATACCCAATCCGGCAAAGGGGGCCTAAAGGCACCTAAAGCGACACAAACCGACCAGAGCGCGCCCCAAAAGGCGGAAAAACTGGCTGCGCAGCGGGCATATTGGCGCGAAAATATCCGCTTGCTGATCGGCCTTATGGTGATCTGGTTTGCGTGCTCTTTCGGGGCCGGGATCGTGCTGCGCGATTTTCTCGACCAATTTTATCTGGGCGGATATCCGCTGGGTTTCTGGTTTGCCCAACAAGGCTCGATCTACATCTTCATCGCGCTGATCTTTTTCTATGTTGTCCGCATGAAACAGATCGAGCGCAAATATGACCTCGACGATTAGAGGGGCGGGTTGGCTATGGAAACGCAAACTCTGATCTATCTGTTCGTCGGTGCCAGTTTCGCGCTGTATATTGGCATTGCGGTGTGGAGCCGGGCGGGCTCGACCAAGGATTTTTATGTCGCCGGTGGCGGGGTCAATCCGGTGGTCAATGGCATGGCCACTGCGGCCGATTGGATGAGCGCGGCGAGCTTTTTGTCGATGGCCGGTTTGATCGCCTTTATGGGCTATGATGCCAGCGTCTATTTGATGGGCTGGACCGGGGGCTATGTTATGCTGGCGCTGCTCCTTGCGCCCTATTTGCGCAAATTCGGCCAATTCACTGTCCCTGATTTTATCGGCACGCGGTATTATTCTTCGACCGCGCGCGTGGTTGCGGTGATCTGTCTGATCTTCATCAGTTTCACCTATATTGCGGGACAGATGCGCGGTGTGGGGATCGTGTTTTCGCAATTCCTGCAGGTCGAAATCACCATGGGTGTGATCATCGGCATGGGGATTGTGTTTGTCTATGCGGTGCTGGGCGGGATGAAGGGGATCACCTACACCCAGGTGGCGCAATATTGCGTGTTGATCTTTGCCTATCTGGTGCCGGCCTTTTTCATCAGCTTCATGTTGACCGACAATCCGATCCCGCAATTGGGGCTGGGCTCGGCATTGAATGACGGGTCGGGCATGTCGGTCTTGCAAAAGCTTGACCGCAGCCTCGTGGAATTGGGGTTCAATCAATATACGGCCGGTTCCAAAAGCATGATCGACATGTTCTGCATCACGATGGCCTTGATGGTGGGGACCGCCGGCCTGCCGCATGTGATCGTGCGGTTTTTCACTGTGCCCAAGGCGTCTGATGCGCGGCTTTCGGCGGGCTGGGCGTTGATTTTTATCGCCTTGCTCTACACCACCGCGCCCGCCGTGGGTGCGTTTGGAATTTACAATTTCGTCAATCAAACCAACGAAGTGGAATATGCCGAGGCCCCGTCTTTCTTCACCTCTTGGGAGGATGCGGGGCTGATCGCGTTTCAGGACAAAAATGATGACGGGGTGATGCAATACCGCGCGGGCAATGCCTTTGCCGGTGCGCCCGATTTCACCGGGGAACGCGGCGATTGGGGCGAACGGGTGATTGCCAATGCGCCGGTCGATGACAATGCCAATGAAATCTATGTCGACCGCGACATCATGGTTTTGGCCAATCCCGAAATTGCTGGCCTGCCGGCATGGGTGATCGCTTTGATGGCGGCGGGCGGGCTGGCGGCGGCCTTGTCGACCGCGGCGGGCCTGTTGCTGGTGATTTCCAGTTCAGTCAGCCACGATCTGCTCAAAAACACCTTCCGCCCCACCATCTCGGCCAAGGGCGAATTGCTGGCAGCGCGGCTGGCGGCGAGCGCGGCGATACTGGTGGCGGGCTATCTCGGCATCTATCCCCCGGGCTGGGTCGCGCAAGTGGTCGCCTTTGCCTTTGGGCTGGCCGCCTCAAGCCTGTTCCCTGCGATCTTCATGGGGATCTTTTTCAAAGCGATGAACAAACAGGGCGCGATCGCAGGAATGATCAGCGGGCTGGTCTTCACCTTTGGCTATATCGCCTATTTCAAACTGGTGAACCCGGCCGCCAATGTGGCGGATAACTGGCTGTTCGGGATTTCTCCTGAAGGGATCGGCGTGATCGGGATGTTGATCAATTTCGGCGTTGCGATCGCGGTTGCAAGTGTGACCGCGCGCACCCCCGATGACATTCGCGAACTGGTCGATTCCATCCGTGTGCCGCGCGGGGCGGGTGATGCACAATCGCACTGATCAGCGCGCCGGTGCAAAGCGGTAAATAGGTGCGCAGGCTAAAGTTCGATGCACATCCCGTCATAGGAACACAGAACTTCAAGCTGTGATCCGGTGCGGGTTAGGTGTTCATAGCGGATCGTCTCGGCGTGCATACGCTCGATCTCGGCATCGCTATAGCTGGGTTCGTGATGAAACAGGGCCAGCCGTTTGGCGCCCGCCTCGTGGCACAAATCAACCGCAACAATATTGGAGGAATGGCCCCAATCTTCCTTCATCGAAACGCTGTCGGCGAGCGAATACATCGTGTCGGCAATCACCAGATCGGCATC
>JABSPI010000258.1 GCA_013214365.1 Erythrobacter sp. | reverse complement strand
AGCCCCTCGGCCCGTTCCAGCAAAGCGGTGAGCGCGTCAGGCCCCAGCCGTTCAAGGATCAGAACCTGCGCGCGGCTGAGCAGGGCGGCGTTCAATGCGAAGCTGGGATTTTCGGTTGTTGCGCCCACCAAGGTCACTGTGCCGCGTTCGACAAAGGGCAAAAACCCGTCCTGCTGGGCGCGGTTGAAACGGTGGATCTCGTCCACGAACAGCAAGGTTTTATGCCCCGCATCCGCCAGCTTATCGGCCTCGGCAAAGGCTTTTTTCAAATCCGCAACGCCTGAAAACACCGCGCTGATCGCGACAAACCGCATGCCCACCGCATCGGCCAGCAATCGCGCAATGCTGGTCTTGCCGGTGCCCGGCGGCCCCCACAAAACCATGCTGGCCAACCGTCCGGCGCTGACCATCCGGCCGATGGCCCCCTCCGGCCCGGTTAGATGTTCCTGTCCGATCACCTGATCGAGCGTGCGCGGGCGCAAGCGATCAGCCAGCGGCGCATCATCGCGCGGGCCATCCGGGCCTTGCGTGGGGGCGGGGTCGTTTACGAACAAATCTGCCATTGGCAGATCGCCATAAGCCGCTGGTCGGAAAAAGCCACGCCTTGCACGAAGAGAGGTTGAAGAGATAGATCCAAGATATATCTTAGGGCCATAAAGAAATATCAGGAGAATGACTATGACGCGTGGATATGGCCGCTCTGGCTGGAACAATCTGGGCCCGATGATCGCGATGATGGCCGCATCGGCGGCGTCCGAATGGGAGGATGGCGAACGCCGCGCGCGGCGCAAGCGTGATTGGCAGGGCGGGGCGCGCACACGCAAACGGCGCGGACGCATGTTTGCCACCGGCGAATTGCGGCTGGCATTGCTGGCTTTGATCAATGACGAACCGCGCCACGGCTATGAATTGATCCGCGCGATCGAGGATATGACCGGCGGCAGCTACGCCCCGTCGCCCGGCGCGGTCTATCCCACACTCCAAATGCTGGAGGAAGAGGGCCAGATCAAACCGGCCAAAGCCAAGGGCGCGAACAAATCCAAAAGCGATGATGACGAAGGCACCGGCAAAAAACCGTTCAAAACCACCAAATCGGGCCGCGTTGAATTGGAAGAGCGCGCCGACGAGGTTGAGGAATTGCTCGGCCGGTTGGGCGAGCATGGCGACCGGGCCGAAAAGGTGAAGCAGAAATCGCCCGACCTTTTCCGTGCGATGGGCAATCTGGGCTCGGTGCTCAAAAACCGCGCGCGCGCTGGCAAGCTTGACCAAAAGGCGATCGATGAAATCGTCGATATCATTGATGAGGTCGCCAAGCGGATCGAGCGGCTCTAGGCCCCACTGCGGTCAAGTCTCGCCCAATTATCAGCAAAGCGCCGGTCGCATATATATGTGATCGGCGCGCTCCCTTTGTCGATCGCCGCGTTTTTGGGAATCGGCCCCAAACCGGCTAGGATAATGGCGGAGGGAGAGGCATTATGGGCGATAGGCAAGCTGTATCGGCGCGTCCCTGGCATTTATGGGCGGTGGGATTTGCCACATTGGCGTGGAATGCGATCGGCTGTTTCAGCTACACCATGACCCGGCTTGGGCGGCTCGATGATCTGGGCATGAGCGAGGTTGAGATCGCCTATTTTGCCCAGGCTCCGATCTGGTCCAACGCGGCTTGGGCTTTGGGTGTGTGGTGCGCGCTGGCGGGGTCGATATTGCTGCTGGTGCGTTCGCGCTATGCCGTGATGGCGGTCGCGTTGGCGATTGTGGGATTGTTGGGGTCCAATATCTGGCAATATACGCTGAGCGATATGCCCGAAAGCCTGCGCGATCCGGGTTTGACGGTGGCGATTTGGATCACCACTTTGTTCATGCTGTTTTATGCCTCGCGCATGACGCGAGCGGGGGTGCTGCGCTAAGTTCCAGCTTAGCTGCGCCCGGCCGCGATGATCTGTGTTTCTTCGGCGGCTTGCAATGCACGGCGGTCTTCGACAAGCCGGATATAGGTGTCGGCGACCACCTGATTGATCGCTTCCCAGCTGTAATCGAGGCTGCGTTTTTCGCCGGCTGCGCCATGGGCGGCGCGCAAATCTTTATCAGTGCAATAAGGCGCCATCGCCTCGGCCAACCCCACGCTGTCGGGGGCCTCAGCGCCCTTTTTGCCTTGCAAGGGGACCAAGCGCCCGGTGACATTATCCTCCACCAGGCTTGATGCACCGGTTGCGCCCGCGGCGACCACCGGCAAGCCGCACGCCATAGCCTCGAGCGTGACATTGCCGAACGTCTCTGTCACCGAAGGGTTGAAGAAAATATCACCGCTGGCCAATGCCTGCCCCAGTTCGGGGCCGGTTTTGAAGCCTGCGAAAATTCCCCCGGGCAGCGCATCTTCAAACCATTGCCGCGCTGGGCCATCGCCGATCACCAACACTTTGTGCGGGACCTGGCGTTTGCGCAATTGGACGATGCTCTCGGCAAATACGTCGAGCCCCTTTTCCATCACCAGCCGGCCAAGAAAGACGATCGCGACATCGTCATCGGCAAGGCCCAGCGACCGCCGCCATGCCAGATCACGCCGGTCAGAGGAGAAGATCGTGCGATCCACCCCGCGCGACCACAGCGCGATATCGTCGTGCATTTCCATCGCCAACAATTTGTCAATCATGCTTTGCGAAGGCGCAACCAAGGCATCGCAGCGATTGTAGAACCTTTTGAGAATGCCCACCACCCATGGTTCGGTGAAGGCCAACCCGTAATATCGCGGATAGGTTTCAAACCGTGTGTGGACACTGGCCAGAACCGGGATGTCGTGATCCTGCGCCCAGCTCAGCGCGGCATGGCCGGCCGGATCGGGCGAGGACAGGTGGACAATATTGGGTTGGAAGCGTTCAAGGTCGCGCCGCACGCTGCGCCCCAGACGCAGCGGCAAGCGGTATTCGCCGCGCCCTTTCACCGGCATGGGAATATTGGGCAAATTGACCAAATCGCCGGTCGCCTCAAAATCGGGATTGTCGACTTTGGGGGAATAGACCCTCACCGCGGCGCCTTTATCCAACAGCGAACGCACCAGACGATTGAGCGCCTGATTCGCTCCATCGCGGGTGTAATTGTAGTTGCCGCTGAACAGCGCAATTCGAAGATCGGACGTTTCCATTGAGCGCCCCATCTAGGGCAAACACATCATAGATGGAACACTTCAAAGCAATCGCATCGCAATTGAAACCCACAAACGCGCATTGACTTGTCGCGCGCGGACACTAAACGCGGGGGCGGGCCACGCGGTCCCAACGCCGCGCGTGCTCTCTGTAAGGAGAGAATACATGACTGACTACGCACGCGGGTTGCTCCATGAGCCACCCGTAAAACCTACCCGTCCGCAATTTTCGTCCGGTCCTACGGTCAAATTTCCTGGATGGTCCCTCGACAAATTGAAAACCGATTCGCTCGGACGCTCGCACCGTTCGGCCTATGCTAAGGGCCGTTTGAAATATGCGATTGATCTGTCGCGCGAATTGCTCGGTATTCCAGATGATTATCTGATCGGCATCATGCCTGCATCCGACACCGGCGCGCTCGAAGCGGCGATGTGGACCATGCTTGATCCTGCGCGCCCGGCCACGGTCGCTGCGTGGGAGAGCTTTGGCAATGTCTGGATCCAGGACGCCGTTAAGCAGCTCAAACTGCCCAATTTGCAAACCTTGTCGGCCGATTATGGCGATATTCCCAATCTGACCCAGATCCCGCAGGATCACGATGTCGTGTTCACTTGGAACGGCACAACATCGGGGGCGATGATCCCCGATACGGATTGGCTTGCGCCAGGCCGCGAAGGGATCACGATCAACGACGCCACCAGCGCCATTTTCGCTCAGGAAATGGATTGGGCCAAGCTCGATGCGACGACCTATTCGTGGCAAAAAGTGATGGGCTCCGAAGCGCAGCACGGCATGTTGATCCTCAGCCCCAAAGCGGTGGAGCGGATCGAAAGCTATGACCCGGCTTGGCCTTTGCCCAAGCTGTTCCGCATGAAAAAGGGCGACAAGCTCAATCGCGGCATTTTTGAAGGGGCAACGATCAACACTCCCTCGCTGCTGGCGACCGAGGATTACATTGCGGCGCTGGAATGGGCCAAATCGATTGGCGGGCGCCATGCTTTGTTCGAGCGCGCCGATGCCAATGCCAAGATCGTCAAAGACTGGATCGAGGCCAAGCCGTGGCTGCGCAATATGGTCAGCGACCCGGCCAAGCGCACTAATACCGGCGTGTGCATGATGTTCCAGGGCGATTGGTATGAAAGCCTCTCGCCCGAGGATCAGGCCGCCGTGCCCAAGAAAATCGTCAAACTGCTCGAAGAGCGGCATGTCGGTTACGATTTCAACGGCTATCGCGATGCCCCGCCATCCTTGCGGATCTGGTGCGGCGCCACCCTCGAGGTGGAGGATATCTCGCGTCTCTTGCCGTGGATCGAATGGGCCTACGAAGCGGTCAAAAACGGCTGATTTTGGATTGCGGCCATCGGTGCCGGGTGACGAATATGCCTGACTTGTTTTCAGGCATTGAGTGATCCAGCGACCCGGTGGTCCCGCAATCGCGCATGCGCGGCCCGGTCTTTGATCCAGCACTTTAGATCAGCGATCGGCCCGCCCCCCCTTTTTCCCCAGTGCAACACCGCCCGAAAGGCCCCAAAAGGCGCCGCGAAGTCCGGTGAGACACAGTTTCAAGCGCGGTTACAGGAATTATTTATGAGCAAACCCAAAGTTCTTATCTCCGACAAAATGGACCCCAATGCAGCGCGCATTTTCGAAGAGCGCGGCTGCGAAGTGGATGTGATCACCGGCGAAAGCCCCGAAGAGCTCAAAGCCCGGATCGGGGAATATCACGGCCTTGCGATCCGGTCCTCGACCAAGGTCACCCCCGACATCCTTGATGCCGCGACCAATCTTAAAGTGATCGGGCGTGCCGGGATCGGGGTCGACAATGTCGATATCCCCTATGCATCGGGCAAAGGCGTGGTGGTTATGAACACCCCCTTCGGCAATTCGATCACCACTGCGGAACATGCGATTGCGATGATGATGGCATTGGCGCGGATGATCCCGGCGGCCAACACTCGCACCCAAAACGGCGAATGGCCCAAAAAGGATTTCATGGGCGTCGAGGTGACTGGCAAGACGCTCGGCCTGATCGGGGCGGGCAATATCGGTTCGATCGTCGCCAGCCGCGCGCTGGGTCTGAAGATGAAAGTCATCGCCTATGACCCGTTCCTCACCGAAGACCGCGCGGTCGAATTGGGGATTGAAAAAGTGGATCTGGACACTTTGCTCAGCCGCGCCGATTTCGTCAGCCTGCACACCCCGCTGACCGATGAGACGCGCGGCATTTTGAGCCGTGAGCGGCTTGAAGGCGCCAAGGCCGGGATCCGCATTGTCAATTGCGCGCGCGGCGGGCTGATTGACGAGGCGGCTTTGCGCGATTGCCTTGAAAGCGGGCAGGTCGCGGGCGCGGCGCTCGACGTGTTTGCGCAGGAACCGGCCAAGGAAAATCCGTTGTTCGGCGCACCCAATTTCATCTGCACCCCGCATCTGGGCGCCAGCACCACCGAGGCGCAGGTCAATGTCGCTTTGCAAGTGGCCGAGCAGATGAGCGATTATCTGGTCAATGGCGGCGTCACCAATGCGCTCAACATGCCCAGCCTGAGCGCTGAAGAAGCGCCCAAGCTCAAACCCTATATGGCGCTGGCGGAAAAGCTCGGCAGCTTGGTGGGGCAATTGGCGCATGGCAATCTGACCAAGATCAGCATTGAGCGCGAAGGCGCCGCAGCCGAATTGAACGGCAAGCCGATCACTGGCGC
>JABSPI010000257.1 GCA_013214365.1 Erythrobacter sp. | reverse complement strand
CGAAAACGCCACCGGCCGGATCGCCGCTGACCGTGCCGACCTGCCCGAGCTGGAGCGGGATGCATCAGCCCCGGATGCCGGCCTCAGAACTGTCGTTGCAGCAGCCGACACCCTCCTCAATTATGGCGACTACGCCAAGGCTGTGAGCTTTTATGAGCGCGCGCTGACCATGGATGGCGTCGACGCGGATAAAGAGAACACCCGTCTGGGCATCGCGCAAGTGGCTGCTGGAAATTATGACGCCGCGCGCGAGGCATTTTCCAAGGTGTCCGGCAACCGCACGTCGATTGCGCGCCTCTGGCTCGCTTATATCGACATCCAGACCGAGGAAGACAAACCCTCGCTCCAAGACCTGCTGGGCTAAACCAGGCGCGAGCTAAACAATTTGGGGGCGCCAGGAGCATGTCTTCCGGCGCCCCTTTTCTTACGCGCCCCCATCGGGGCTACCTCAAACGCACAAATGGCAAGGTTCGCAGGATTGATCTGGACCCGCTCGCGGGCGCAAGCGCGCAGACCCAATTGCCTTTCCCCAAAGTTCACATAAAAGCCCGCGTGACACAAACACGCGCTAGAGCGACATAAGGAGACCCGACATGACCGCAAACGCCGAAATTGGTGGCTTGTTCGATCAATGGAACGCCGCATTGCAAACCTGCGACCCTGATCAGGTCGTCGCGCTCTACGCTGATGATGCGATTCTGTTGCCGACCTTGTCGAACGATGTGCGCCATAATCACGCAGAGATCCGCGATTATTTCGTCCACTTCCTCCAGAAAAAGCCATTTGGCACGATCGACCAGTCCAATATCCGCGATCTGGGCGATGTCGCGGTGCATTCGGGCGTCTACACCTTTGCCCTGACCGCTGATGGTGAAACCAGCCATGCGCAATGCCGCTTCACCTATGTCTATGCGCGCAGCGGCGATGGTTGGAAAATTATCGAGCACCATTCCTCGCTTATGCCCGAATAAGGGCCGGCCATTTGGGCGTGGATGCGCGGCGGCGCGGTTGTAAATCTGCGCAAGGTGCTTGCGCCCAAATCAACATCCGGCCGCCTTTGCGACGGCAAGCGGGCATGGCGGTGTATCATGCGGGGGAGGCCGCCGTGTATGATGCCGTGCGCTTTGCTTGCTTCGGGCGCGTGGGGGCACTAGATGGGCGGTCATGAACGATCTCGCCAATGCCCCTACGTCAAAGAGTGATTCTGCTGACCAGACGCAGCGCCCGGCGCGGCAACGCAAGCCCGACTGGATCCGTGTGCGCGCCCCTGTCAGCCAAGGGTATAACGAAACCCGCAAATTGATGCGCGAATTGAACCTCAACACTGTGTGTGAAGAGGCCGCATGCCCCAATATTGGCGAATGTTGGACCAAGAAACACGCCACCGTCATGATTTTGGGCGATGTGTGCACGCGCGCCTGTGCGTTTTGCAATGTCAAAACCGGCATGCCGCGCGCGGTTGACCCGATGGAGCCGGAAAACACCGCGGTCGCGGCGGCCAAGATGGGATTGGAACATATCGTCATCACATCGGTCGACCGGGATGATCTACCCGATGGCGGGGCGGGGCAATTCGTCAAGGTGATCGAAGCCTTGCGCCGCAACACGCCCAACACCACGATCGAGATCCTCACCCCTGATTTTCGCGGCAAAATGCGCCGCGCGGTGGAGGCGATCTGCGAGGCGGGGCCGGATGTGTACAACCACAATCTGGAAACTGTGCCGCGGCTTTACCCCACGATCCGCCCGGGTGCGCGCTATTATGCGTCGCTGCGTTTGTTGGAGGAGGTGAAATCGCACAATCCGATGATCTTCACCAAATCGGGGATCATGCTGGGTCTAGGTGAACAGCGCCTCGAAGTGCACCAGGTGATGGATGATATGCGCTGCGCGGATGTCGATTTCATCACGATGGGGCAATATCTGCAACCCACGCCCAAACACGCCAAGGTCGAGGAATTCGTCACCCCCAAGGCGTTTGGCGCTTATGGCTCGATTGCGCGGGCCAAGGGCTTTTTGCAAGTGGCCTCCAGCCCGCTCACCCGGTCCAGCTATCACGCCGGTGATGATTTTGCGCAAATGCGCGCCGCGCGCGAAGCCAAGCTGCGCAAGAAAGACCGCTTGACCCTCTGATGGTTGGCATTCGCGAAACCCGCCGCTTGCCCTACAGCGCCGCCCAGATGTTCGATCTGGTTGCGGATGTGAAACGTTATGGCGAGTTTCTGCCATGGGTGATTGCCACCCGCGTGCGGTCCGACAGCGAGACCGAAATGGTCGCCGATATGGTGGTGGGTTTCAAAAGCCTGCGCGAAAGCTTCACCTCGCGCGTCGCTAAGGATCGTCCGCGTGAAATTGCGGTCCATTATGTCGACGGGCCGCTATCCGACCTCGACAATGTCTGGACCTTTCGCGAAATCGACGAACACAGCTGCGAGATTGATTTCGCGGTCGATTTCCAGTTTCGCAACAAAGTGTTTCAAGCTTTGGCCGGGCAATATTTCGACCGCGCTTTTCGCAAAATGGTCGAAGCCTTCGAAGCGCGGGCGCAGGCCCTTTACGGCAACAACAATTCGAGCGCGCAAATCGTCGCCTGATGGCGGATAATCGCGCGCGCATCCTCGCCGTCACCCCCGTCAAACAGCTTCAATTCGCCTTCGGGTTCGCCGGTCTGGTTGCGAAAGGCGCGGGCAAAGACGACCGTGCCCACCGGTTTAAGCTGCGTGCCGCCACCGGGGCCGGCAACCCCGCTGATCGCGACCGCGACATCGGCGTTGGACCGCTCCAGCGCGCCTTGCGCCATCGCCCACACGCATGCAATCGAGACCGCGCCAAAGGTTTCAATAATATCCGATGCAACGCCCAAGGCTTCCATCTTGGCTTCGTTCGAATAGGTTACGAACGCCCGGTCGAGCACCGCCGATGACCCCGCAATTTCGGTGATCGCGCCCGAGACGAGGCCACCTGTACAACTTTCCGCGGTCACAACCTTGCGGCCCGCATCGGCGTTTTGGGTGACCACACGCTGTGCCAGATCGGTGATCGCATCGGGGAGGAGGTAATTGCTCACGCGGCTATATTCCATTGCTGCTTTTATTTGCCAAGCTTGTGTTTGCCGGTCTGCGATGGCCCAAAACGCGGTCAATGCCAACCATTAGCCGCCTTTAAGGCTGCGGCTTGTGGGCGATATCAGGCCAAACGTTCGACAGAGGCGATCGCTTGGGCGGCGATCCCTTCGCCGCGCCCGGTAAAGCCGAGCCTTTCGGTCGTGGTCGCCTTGATGCTGATCGCGCTTTCATCCATCCCGGTGAGCCGGGCAACTTCGCTGCGCATAGCGGGGCGGTGGGGGCCGATCTTGGGCGCTTCGCAAATGATGGTGAGGTCGATATTGCCGATCCGGTAGCCGGCCTGCGCGACCAATTTTGCGGCATGTTCGAGAAACTGGCCCGAGCGCGCGCCTTTCCATTGCGGGTCGCTGGGCGGGAAATGGGTGCCGATATCGCCATCGCCAATCGCGCCCAAAACCGCATCGGTGATCGCATGCAAGGCCACATCGGCATCCGAATGCCCGGCCAGACCATGGGTGTGATCGAGCTGGATCCCGCACAGCCACAATTCCTCGCCCTCGACCAATTTGTGCACGTCAAAGCCTTGGCCGATCCGAAAGGCGGGCTGGGTTGAATTGTCCATCAAATCTTCCGCAAATGTGATTTTCTTGAGCCGTTCATGGCCATCCACCAAAGCAACAGCGCCGCCATTCGCGGCCAGAACCTGCGCATCGTCGCCCGCATTTGGTGCCCCCGTCCATGCCCGGTGCGCGGCGAGGATATCGGCATAGACGAATGCCTGGGGGGTTTGGACCCGGCGCAATATGTCGCGGTCGGGGCTGGCGCCCATCATGCCGTTTTCATCCACCGCAAGGCTGTCCACCACAGGCAGAACCGGGATCGCCCCCTGATTGCCCGCCGCCAAAGCATCGATCAGCCCATGGGTCACCGCGCGCGGCAGATCGGGGCGCGCGGCATCATGGATCAAGACATAGGATGGGCCCCGTTCCGCCAACGCCTCCAGCGCATGGAGCACCGATTGCTGGCGGGTGGCGCCGCCGGTTACGAAGGTCACAGCGTCGTGCGCGCCCAGCGCGGCGCGCGCGACATCATCGGCGCCTTGCGGAATGGCGATGATGATATGGTCCGCCCCGTGGTCCAACAGGCGTTCGACCGAATGGCGCAGCAAAGGTTGCCCGCGCCAATTGCGAAATTGTTTGGGAATCTCGCCGCCCACCCGCAAACCTTTGCCAGCGGCGACGACAATCGCGGTGAAACGGGGGAGGGGACCGGTTTGAGCCATAGGGTGCATCGCTTAAGGACTGGACGGAATTTTCGCAATCCACTATGCGCTGCCCATAATTTAGGCACACCTTTCATGACTCAATATCCAACCCCTCCGGCGTTGAAGCCGATCCATATCGGTCCTGTGACCATTGCCGAGCCGGTTTTGCTCGCGCCGATGACCGGCGTGACCGACATGCCGTTTCGCACATTGGTGCGGCGGTTTGGCTCGGGCCTCAACGTGACCGAAATGATCGCGAGCGAGGCGGCCATCCGCGAAACCCGGCAATCGGTGCAAAAGGCGGAATGGGACAAGACCGAAGAGCCTGTCTCGATGCAGCTGGTGGGGTGCGATCCGGGCAGTATGGGCGAAGCGGCCAAATTGCAGGAAGGCAATGGCGCGGCGATTATCGACATCAATTTCGGTTGTCCGGTGCGCAAGGTTGTGGGCCAATTGGCCGGGTCCGCTTTGATGCGCGAAGTGCCATTGGCGACCAAATTGATGGAAGCCACCGTCAAGGCGGTTGATGTGCCGGTGACGGTCAAAATGCGCATGGGATGGGACCATCAAAGCCTCAACGCGCCCGAATTGGCGCGCATTGCCGAGGATTTGGGGGTCAAGATGATCACCGTCCACGGGCGCACCCGCAACCAGATGTATAAAGGGTCCGCCGATTGGTCATTCGTGCGCAAGGTGAAAGAGGCGGTGTCGATCCCGGTGATCGTCAATGGCGATATCTGCACCATCGATGACGCCGCCAAAGCGTTGGAGCAATCGGGCGCAGATGGGCTGATGATCGGGCGCGGTGCCTATGGCAAACCGTGGCTTTTGGGACAGGTGATGCATTGGTGGCGCACCGGCGATACCATCCCCACGCCCAGCTTTGATCAGCAATATGCGACTTTGGTTGAGCATTACGAACGCATGTTGGATCATTATGGCCGCAATGTCGGGACCAAGATCGCGCGCAAACATTTGGGATGGTACACCAAAGGCATGCACGGATCGGCCGAATTCCGCCATTTCGCCAATTCGATTGATGATCCCGATCAAGTGCTGGGCGAGATTGAACGGTTTTACCAACCCTTCCTCAATCGCACCGCCAAAGCCGCCTGAGCATGAGCGCAAAGCCCACGCCCAGCGGATCGGATATTGCCAATTTCGATCCCTCGCGGCCTGATCCTGCGGCACAGATTTCGGGCCTTTTGTTTGCGCTGGTGCTGATCGATCCCAATGCGCTGATTGCGGAGGCCAATCATGCGGCCGAAAACATGCTCGGCCGCAGCGCAAGCCGCTTGGTCGGCAAGCCGTTAAGCGAGATAATCGGTCCGCTCGATCCGCGGGTGGAAAACCGGTTGAACGATGCCGAATCCGCGCTGGTCGCGCGCGATATACGGATCACCGCCGGGGAGGGTGAAAAACGGGTCAATCTGACCGTGTCCACTCTGGGCGGTTTTCCCGGATGGCGGGCCGTCACTCTGTCCGAGATCGGCCATGATGAAAGCGGCAATGAAGATGAGATCGCCTCGTCTTTGGGGGCGCCTTCGATCCTCGC
>JABSPI010000256.1 GCA_013214365.1 Erythrobacter sp. | reverse complement strand
TACCTCTATACTTGAGGTAGTCTGCTATGTGCTTTTGTATCACCTTCACCTCGTCGGGTGGCGGGTTGTCGTATGGTTTAGGTTTCTTATATGCCATATTACTCTTTTAGAAACTCAGCCATGAAGTCAGCCGCATCACCCTTACCTTGTAGGGTATTATATACTGCCTCGTCCACAGTGTCTTTACCTAAAATAAAATAGTTAAACGTCTTACGCTTCTGACCATTGCGATACACCCGAGCTATGCTCTGGCTGTGTACTAGGTGATCGTAATCGATGGAGAAGCATACATTAGTATTGCAAGATGTCAAGGTTACTGAGTAACCAAGTGACTTACGGTGAGCAACCAGATACTTCAGACTCCCGTTCTGAAATTCATCCAGCGTCTCATTCCGTTTCTTCTCACTCATGTCGGAGAAGTATTGAGTGCCGAGATGCTTAGCGATTGTCTCGCCCTCATGCCTGAACGATACCCATACAATGATCTTCTCATCCCTACCAACCTTATCACGGATCTCATCTAGCACAGCGATCTTACCCATCTTCTTCTCTATCTTAACAACGCTCTTGTCCTCATCATATATGAATGACGATGTGACTTGTCGTAGCTTAAGTAGCTGAGTAGCCGCCTGTCCCGCTGTGACATCACCACTCTCAAAAGGGATAAGGAAGTCTTTTTTCATCTGATTGTACGCCTTCTCTTCCTTAGCGGTGAGATGGTAGTGCATGATGATGTTCGTGTTGTCTGGTAGATCTTTGAGCACATCTTGTTTGCGTACTGTCACGCTGTGCTCGCGTATCTTCTCCAACATTTTCTTCTCATTTTCCGGTGTGATATTCAGCTCGTAGCCTTGGAACCCAGACTTGTAGAAGTACTCGGTCTCAAACTTGTAGTAGTTATCGCCCAGTATATCCGGTGATAAGAAGCGCATCTGTGAGAAGTAATCCTGCATACCATTAGGAGCTGGCGTACCACTCATAGCATAGCGACATGGTATGTACTTGGCCAACTCATACATAGCCTTGGTTCGCTTGCTCTTTCTTATCTTTGGATTCTTGAAGAACGTGCTCTCATCAGCGAAGACCACATCGAACTTAGAGTTACACAGTGCACCAAGGAACTGAGGGTTAATCAATGCCT
Source organism: Erythrobacter sp. (assembly GCA_013214365.1). GTDB lineage: Bacteria > Pseudomonadota > Alphaproteobacteria > Sphingomonadales > Sphingomonadaceae > Erythrobacter. Next base: position 4,866 of record JABSPI010000256.1, on the reverse strand, counting down.
CGTAGTTCGTGGCAACCACCACGTTTTCATGTGTGTATATATCTCTAAGTGTTTCGATGCGCTTCTTCACAGGCCCTGACAGGGTAATTGGATTGTAGTACGTGAACCGATCAACCTCTTGTCGCCATGTGGCATCGAGTGAGGAGGGTGGTGACAGCACTAATATCCTTTTGAAACCCTGTGACATAGCGAAGTCGAGGACGGTGAGTGACTTGCCCGTACCTGTCTCAGCGAAGATACCTCCGTAGTCTAAGCCCTTGGCTCGTCGCTCACTCATCCATTCGACCATCATCTCTTGGTGGGGGTAGAGGTTATAGGTCATTAGTCCCTACCATTAATGAAGGAAGAAGGTCTTTAACAAGCCAATCGTTGTACCGCTTTATCATTATTTCTGAATCATTCTTCGGAACTTTGATACGCAAAAGAAACTCATCTGGTCTTTTACCTTTGTATGTAAGACCTTTAAGGATAGCGCCTTGATGTAGTAGCTCTATATGCCTAAAGTAATCTTCAAAAACTGTTTCTTTGCAGATAGGAACAGACCCCATTACTGGGCCGTACTCAGATCTAAAAACATCCTCAGCGTTTTTGCTCCCATATCTTATAGCAACAACATAATCTTTGTCTCTATAGGTCATTCTTCTCGTCCTGCAACTCTCTGTCTATAAGTTTTATCTCACTTTCGTTAAGCAGGTCCTGCCCTAACTTATTAATAGAAAAAACCAACAAGAAAATATGAGCGACCAGAATAGCGAAAAGAAAGCCGAGAATAATATTAATCCATCGCATACTTATCATCCCTGTAATCATCGATACGATCAGACCAGTATTCCTCGACGTACTGTATGAACCGATCTTTCTCTAGGTCATCGAAGTCATTCTCAAACTTCTCAATGCAATACTTCATTAGGCTGTGTGCGTTCATCCTTCCCTCCTAGATTTATTGTACCACAACGCTTTCTTTATATCCTGTTCGATCTTGTCTGGCTCCTTGAACCCTGCACGCAGTCGATACTTGAGTTCGTTGCCTAAGCAGTAGACTTCGTAGGGTTTTAGGCTACTGCCGTAGTGATCGAGTAATAAGTCAATAGCTTCGCACACCTCGAATGGATAGTGATCGGCGTAGTGGGCGGGGCTTGAAACCATGTCTTTTCCTGGTTCGGGTCGCATAAATTCAGGCAAGTAACTTTCAAATCCACAGTGAGTACACTTACATTTTCCAAAATCTATCTCAACTGTAAAGTTTCTATGACTTTTCATATTACATGATGGGCAACTATAAACCATACTCACTCTCCTTCATCTTCTCAAACAAAGCCATCTCAGGGTTAAACACAACGCCACACCCAGTCACTTGTTTCCACTTCAAGTACTTTCCATAACGCTGCGACAGTGATCCGCTATCAGCGAGACATCCGACGTTGAGTCCGAAGATCGTGTCCTGATGATTAGTCCTATAATTAACGCCAGCGAAACTGTGCTGATGACCTTGAACATAAGAGCACCGCTTGGCAAGGGCTGTGTTGATTGGATACATCCCTGTGCTACCAATGCCATGCTCAACAAGCACGTCACTCTCATAACCCTCGAACTTAATGACATGATAATGATCCTTTATAGTCCATCCCTTTGGCAATCCGAATAATTCGTTCTTACTTTTTAGGACGTAGTTTCCAATGTTTACCTCTTTAAGTTGTCTATACACAATGGCATCATGATTGCCAAGTATTAACGTGCCTTTTGGGAACACGTCTGAGAACTCTTTAGCAAATTCTATAGCCGCCTCGTACTCACACTCTGCATTGAAGGCATCAAGCTCTGTCTTGTGATGTGAGCTGTAGTGGAAGTCGAAGAAGTCACCTACGTGTACGATGGAGCTACACCCATACGCATCATACGTGTCCTTCAAGAACTGAATCGCTCCCTTGTGGTGATAGGGTGCGTGTGTGTCTGGACATATTAGTACTGGTTTATTTTGCATTTGACTCCTTCTTATAAGCAAAACAATATTCATGTCCCTCAGGGACTTCAAAGTATCCATAGTAGTCATAGCCACTAGGTTTCGCTGTGGCCCTAGCGCAGTGCTTGCGCGAAGGACACCCCTTATTATTACACAGGTCGAAGTCAGTCATCTCTACACTCCTTACACAAATAATTTATCCATCCTCCACCCGTCGTAGGCTTCACATCTTCTGTTGACCCACAAATTTCACAGACTTCAGCACTGATATCCTCGTAATTCCTAGCAATTTCCCTTGCTTCAATGTTACCATCTACATAAACTCGCAACCTGCCCCACTTCTCCTTAGCTTGCATGAGCTGTGCTTCAGGATCAACGGCTTCGATCTCTGAAAGCATGTCGTGAGTGATCTGATACCATCCATCATCGTACTCGAATCCCCAGCACATGCAGGTCTGCGATGGTGGTAGATCCATCTGCTGTAAGAGACTTGGGAACAGCTCTCTTAGTTTCGCCGTGTTCTCTTTATTCATTTCAAAACCTCGCACAATTCGTGCTCTTCTTTCATGTTTTGCCACAGTTCTCGCACTGCCTCGATAGGATATGGATTATTCATCGCGTCGTATAGCCTTCCCGACTCATGCTTCTCAGCCGATCTCATTGCATGCTCCCACTCATATATGAACAAGGATATCTGGCCCGACTTAATAGCGAGCATCGCCTCGTCAATATCCTTTGTGGACATCGTGTACATGGTCATATCCAAATCCTTTCTATCTATTAACACTTTATATATAGCCGCGAAATCCTCTTTGTCAAGGGAATCGGCTACGAAAAATACTTAATGCACTAGGAAAACTCACCCTCAACCAAGTCATACGTGCCGCACCGTGCGTTCACCCGTAACCCCAGACCCTGATCCTCTAGCTCGTGTCCCCTTTCATGGGATATGTCCCACTTTAGATTATCGATTATCTCTAACATCTGGAAGCAGTCGAACTCATTGCCATACTCATCGACTATCTTCTCGAAGGGACTATATGTAGCTAGGTATAGCCTCTGTTCCCAATCGTGCAAGTAGCACAGACCGTCTTCACGATGTGTTCGTAGTGCAAAGGGCCAACCACCTGAGCGCTTGCCAATGTGGATCGTGTCCTCTGGTGCTTGCATGTCTTTGATGTAGAAATTAGTTCCCATCTATAAGCTCTCCATACTCATAATCTTTAAACCTGTTTCCGTTCTCATCGTAGATAGGCTTATCACCCACCACGTTACCAAGCCGATCAAGGGCTGACTTGCGGTCACTTCCCTTATTCGACTCTTCCTCTCTCACCCTGTCACACCACGTCTTCCAGCATGACTCATGGCTACCGCATCCTATCCTCTTCTCTTTGCCTGTCAAGGGATTTCCGCAGAACTCACAAACATCATAGCATTCGTAGTGCACGCGCCCTTGCATACAACTCCTTTCGTTTTTGGGAGACTGCACCAGACGTAACGCCCCTCTTCTTTGCCACCTCCTTAACTGTGTCTCCTTGGCTTAGCCATGTGCCTAGTGGGTAACCCGCCTCAGCATCTACCCACCCAACAATGCTATAATCCACTTTGTGGTCGTAGTGTACGTTGTTTATCAATTCATCGTTGTCGTCTGGGTCTGCGAATGATGATAGGCTCACCATCCTATTTTTAAACTTTTCTAAGGATGACCTTTTAGTCCTAAGCCTTATGTAATCAATCAAGTCTTTCTTCATAAAGTGTATCATGTATGGAGTGTAAGGCACTTGCCCATCATAATCACGGTCTCTGTGTACTGCGCGACTAAGCAAATAAGATGCTGAGTCATCGATATCCCAGCCGTGCGGTGTGCGCTTTGTGGCGTAGCCTATCACTGTGCTAACGATTTCTTTAGATATCCGCGTACATTGACTCTCTTCTGTGTTGCTCTCTAGCCCAGTCTTCGATGTGGTCATATATATCCTCAAAAAATTCCTGTAGTTTTTCTAACATTTCTTCGGCGTTCCACTTATCCTTTAAATACCCCTCGTGTCTCAGCTCGAAGTCGAACACGGCGGGGCTGTGATCGTCGAATGTCGTTGTTTGCGGGGTGCACTCTATCACCTCGAAGAACAGCTCGACCTCTCCGCTATACAAGGCGCAAGCCCAGCGCCATAGGTCTTCGTGCTCTTCTTTGGGTATGACATGTTCGTCATCTTCCCATATATCAGCGTCATCTAGTTCGTCGATGATCCACCGTGTGAGTTGTTTGTATTTCATATATTTCCTTTCATGAATAACTGGTTGTTATGCACACTCTCGCTGATAGTTGTACCAATACTCTGCGGCACTAACTGGCTCAGTTTTAAGATGTACCATATCTAAAAATTCAGTGGCGGGGCTGTCATTGTACCTGCTCTCAAACTTGCCGCGTTTGTAGCTCTTGTCTAACTCTGCATATCTATCGTTAAACTTATTTATCCAGTCTTGTGTTTTCATAATCTCACTTTTCTAATCGTGTGCATAAGAATTCATTCCAACGGACTGGCTACCGCCAGCCGCTCAGATTGAGCGTTCTGCGTACTATCTAAGCACCATTAAAGTAGAGCTTGCCACTTCTAAATCTCCGATTGTCTCTTTGATTTCCTTAACAGTTTTTTCAAATGCACAACCTCGCTTTTCGAGAATCAAAACGGCATTTACCAAATGATTTCTTGCTTGCTCAAACTCATTTCTTAACTTCTTCTCTACTTCCTCTTTAGATTCTTGATACATGATAGTAACTCCCACTTTATACTTTGCTAAAGTTCAGACAAGAATACCAATCTTTAAATCCCTTGACCTTAATGTCGAACCACCCGTTCTGGTCCATGTCACTCACGTGCGTAACTTCGTGTGTGCTGTCTTGTTTA
>JABSPI010000255.1 GCA_013214365.1 Erythrobacter sp. | reverse complement strand
GTGGTCCAGGCCGATTTCGAAGAAGCAGGCGATGAAGATGTGATCCGCAAATTGCTGGGCGATCTGACCGCGGCGGACAGCGATGTCAGCGAAGCCGACATCCGCGCCAAGCTGGATGAAATGGCGATCGTGGCGCGGCGCCAGTTTATGAGCGATCAGTAAAAAAAACCCGTTTCAAGCAAGGAGCCGGCCCATGCCCATGGCACAAGCAGACATCGAAGCCGCCATCCTCGCCGCCCTTCCCGGTGCGGTGGTGGAATTGCGCGATCTGGCTGGTGATGACGACCATTGGGCCGCCACCGTCACAGCCCCGCAATTTGCGGGCAAGAGCCGGGTGCAACAACACAAAATGGTCTATGCCGCTTTGGGCGGGAAAATGGGTGGTGAACTGCATGCCTTGCAAGTCACCACAATTATTCCCACTTAAACCGCGCAAAGACACCTCAACCGATATTCAAGGGCGCTGAGCATGGATGATATCAACGAACGCATTTCCACTATTGTCGGCGACAACGATGTTGTCCTGTTCATGAAGGGCACCCCGCTGTTTCCGCAATGCGGCTTTTCCAGCCGCGCGGTCGCGATCCTCGATCATTGCGGTGTGCAATATGAAAGCGTGGATGTGCTGCAAGATATGGAAGTGCGCCAGGGGATCAAAACCTTCTCCGAATGGCCCACCATCCCCCAGCTTTACGTCAAGGGCGAGTTTGTCGGCGGGTCGGACATTATGATGGAAATGTTCGAAGCGGGCGAATTGCAGCAGATGATGGACGATAACGGCATCGCCAAAGCCGAAGGGTAAAAGCCGGGCGCGCGGCGCTGAGCGCTCCGCGTTGAATGTGTGCGCCGCGCAGGCGATGATACAAGAGTGTTTGTCGACCCAGATTGGGCCGCAAACACAAACAAACACACAAATCACCAGATAAGAAAAGCCGCCTTGCACCGGGACGATGCAAGGCGGCTTTCTTTTAACGGGGAGGCGAGACCCAGAGACCAGGAAGATCTCACCTCGTGTTGAAGACCACATTCTTCACAAGTACGTATGCACCAGCTGTGCCAAATTCATCGCAATCAATGGTTTGAGGGATTTAGATGGTTTTCGCGCGTTAACCACGAGGCGATTTGTAAGAAATCTCGACAGGGCCGCCCGCCCCATCTTGGCAAGACCCACCGCTCAGGTCATCATCCCCCCATGACAACCGAATCCATCCCCGCCGCCACGATCATCATTTTGCGCAATGCCCCCGAGGGCGGCCCGCCCGAAGTGTTGATGACAGTGCGCACGCGCACGATGACCTTTGCCGGGGGGATGGCGGTGTTTCCCGGCGGGCGGATTGATGCGGCTGATTTTGCTTTGGCCGAACGCCTCGCGTCTGAGGCCGATCTGGGCATGGCAATCGACGAGGCCGCGCATCAAATCGGCGCGGTGCGCGAAACGCTTGAGGAAACCGGTTTGGGCCTCGGCCTGACCGGCGATATCGACGCGGCCAAGGCGGCCAAAGCGCGCGCCATGCTCGACCAATGCAAAGAACTGGCTCCGGTGCTCGATGCATTTGGGTGGACGATCGATTTTTCGCAAATCATCCCGTTTGCGCGCTGGAACCCGAAGAATGAACGCATTCCGCGGGTCTATGACACGCGCTTCTACCTCGCCAATATCGGCACTGGCGCGGTGGAGGTATCGACCGACCATGCGGAGAATACGCGCCTGTTCTGGACCAGCGCGCAAGGCGCATTGGACATGGCGCAAAATGGCGAGATCAAACTGATTTTCCCCACAAGGCGCAATCTGGAACGGCTTGCCCTATTTGCCAATTTCGAAGAAGCGCGCGCCCAAGCAGAAGCGATCCCGGTGCGCACCATCATACCCCGCATCGACAATAGCGGCGACAAGCCGATGCTGACGATTATGGAAGATGCGGGCTACCCGGTCACCGCCGAATTGTTGGAGACGGTGGCGAGAGGGTGAAAATTGGGGGTGATGCCCCCTGCCCTCCAAAACTCCAACCCCGCCCGCGCCAAATCGAACCCGCAAGGGTTCGCAAGCGCGACCGCGCGCCGGCCGTTCAGGCCGCGCCATCGCAGGCGTGAGCGAAGCGAACCGCCGTGAGATCAAACAAGGCGAGATAAGAGAAATGGCGCGCCCTGCAGGAGTCGAACCTGCGGCCTCAGGATTAGAAGTCCCGTGCTCTATCCAGCTGAGCTAAGGGCGCGCACCCACATTGCGGGCCGCCCCCAATAGCGTGCTTTTCCGATCAATCAAATCACGCTAGGGCGCGAGCAATGGAAAACATCGATCCCGCCGCAAAATTCGACACCGATCCCGATGATGGAGTGCAGGCAATTAGCCATGCGCCGGTGACGTTCCGCTATTTTGAATATGTCATGGCGGCCTTTGTCGCGATCTTGTTGTTGTCGAATATTATCGGCGCGGCGAAATTGACCTTTCTTCAGGTGCCATGGTGGCCGCAAGGATGGTGGCCCGCGCCCGATGGCGTGTTCATCTATGGCGCGGGGATTTTGTTTTTCCCGCTGGGCTATGTGATCGGCGATATCCTCACTGAAATCTATGGTTTTGCCCGCGCGCGGCGGGTGATCTGGACCGGATTTGCGGCGATGATCTTCCTCGCCTTTATGAGCTATGTCGTGGTCAGCCTGCCGGCTTTTGACGGCTGGGCGTGCGCGGCCAGCGGGTTTGACGGCGATGGCCCGCTCACCTCGACAACCGACCCGGCCGGCCCGTCAGGGGCGATTTGCCAGCAGACCTATATCTCCGTTTTCGGCAGCACATGGCGCATCGTATTGGCATCGATCATCGCCTTTTGGGCAGGCGAATTCGTCAATTCCTATGTCATGGCCAAGATGAAGGTTTGGACCAAGGGCAAGGCCTTGTGGACCCGCACAATCGGATCCACCGTGTTTGGCCAAGGGGTCGACAGCCTGATCTTCTATCCGATCGCCTTCCTTGGCATCTGGACGACCGAGGCGGTGGTGACTGTGATGATCACCAATTGGTTGTTGAAGGTGTTTTGGGAAGCGGCCTTAACCCCGGTCACCTATCTGGTGGTCAACCGGCTGAAAAAGGCAGAAGGGGTCGATCTGTTCGATATCGACACCGATTTCTCACCCTTTGGCGGCAAACAAGACGCGGCCTGAGCCCCCAATAGCGCCGGATCAATCGCCGATCTCGGGGTCGAGCGCATTGTCGGGCACGATTTGCACCTCCCAATCGAGCCCCAAACGATCCGCGAGCAAGGTGATATCCTTCTCCGTTGGCACCCCGAACAAGGCCGCATGGCTTTTGGCAAGGCGCAGGATCAGGCGGTCATTTTCAACCACGAGGCGGCTCATCTGCAGCGATCGGCGCGAACGCGCGCCCAGCCGCCGCGCCAACCGCACCGCCAACCCCCAACAGATCGCCTCCTCAAGCGCCTCCTCGCTCGCCAGCGCCAAAACCTTGCGCGGCATGGACAGCGCATTGCCATTGGCCGCAATCGCCGCGGCCAACATCGCCCGCCTTTGCCCATCCACCGCGATCCAGCGTTTGTGCAAGGCCCAATCGATTGCCTGTGGCAGGCGGATATTGGGCTCAATCTGCATCGAGGCCAGCGCCAGAGTGGTCGCAGCCAGCCGCATGCGTTCGCTGCCATATTTGCGCGGCGGGGCGGCGTCCACGGTCCAGGCCGCGATCCGCGATGCCAATGTCGGCGGGGCGCCGCGCTGGGCCGCGAACACCGAAATTCCGGCCATGAGCGGGTCTTGCGCCTGATCGTGCGGGGGCAGATCATCATACACCATCCCCTCGCGCAGGCCCCATGAGGAAAAGACGATCCGGCTGGGCGCCAATTGCGCGATCAACGCCTCCAGCAAGATCGCCGCATCAGGCAACATGGCGGATCGCATAGTCGAAATCCGGTCGCGCGCTTTGAGATCCTCGGGGCTTTCCTTGGCCAGCAATTGTGTGATGTTAAGCGCCTCTTTTGCGCTCAATTCATAGCCATGCGGATCGGACAAGGGATGACTTTCGATCTGCATCGCAAACACCGCCATCGTGCGCCACGTCCCCCCGACGAGATAGAGCGGCCGGTTCTTGCGCCCCTTTTTACCGGCAATCTCCCACCCCGCTTTGCGGATCACCTTTTCAAGGGCTTTGCGCATGGCTGCATCGCGCCCCTTGCCGGTATCAGGGCGATAATAGGGCAACCGGAGCGAGCCGAGCGGCAGCGACACCGCCTTGTCCATTGCCCCATCATCCAGCGCCATCAGCTCCAGACTGCCTCCGCCAAGATCGGCCATGCTGCCCTGGGCACCGGGAAAGGCGCCGGCCACGCCGCATGCGCTCAACCGCGCCTCTTCCTCGCCGGACAAAATGCGCGGGCGAAAACCCAGACGTTCGACCCGTTTGACAAATTTTGCGCCATTGCGCGCCTCGCGCACCGCCGCGGTGGCGACCGTATCGACCTCTTCCACCCCCAAATCGTCAAGCAACAGGGCAAAGCGTTCCAACCCGCGCATGGCCAAGGCAATCGCCTCATCTGCCAACACCTGATCGCTGGCGATATCGCGCCCCAATTGGGCGGTGACCTTTTCGTTGAGCAATGTGGTCGGCGCGCGCAGCGACCCGCCATAGATCACCATGCGAACGGTGTTCGATCCGATATCGATGATCGCGCGTTTGGGCGTGCTGCCCGCGAAAGTGCCGTCGCGCTGGGCGCGCCGTTTGTTAGCGTTCATCCACCGCGCCCCCGACGCAGCGACAATTCAGGCACCGCTCCCGCTTCAAGCGCCCCTCCACGGCCCGAAAGCGAGGGATTGGTCATGAAGTAGCGATGACAATTGAACGGCCTGCCTCCATCTTCCAGATCGCTTTCGACGCGCGAATAGCTGCCGTCTTCATGTAACCACCAGCTTTGCTCGGTGTCGAGCATGTTGGCGAGCAGAACCTGTTGAAGAATTTGGTCATGCACCGTGCGATTGGTGATCGGGATCAATGCCTCGACCCGGCGATCAAGATTGCGTTCCATCAAATCGGCAGAGGCAATGAACACCGCTGTCTGCGCCCCCGGCACCGCCTCGCCATTGGCAAAGGCATAGATCCGCGAATGTTCCAGAAACCGGCCAATGATCGATTTGACCCGGATATTTTGCGACATTCCGGCAACGCCGGGCCGCAAGCAACAAATCCCGCGCACCACCAATTCCACCTGCACCCCGGCATTGCTCGCCGCATATAGGCGGTCGATCACGCCGGCATCGGTGATCTGGTTGCATTTGATCCAGATCGCCGCAGGCTTGCCCGCATCAGCATTAGCGATTTCGGTGTCGATCCGCTGGTAGATTTGCTCGCGCAGGTTGAGCGGTGCAAGCGCGAGCGCCTCCAATTCGCGCGGTTCGACATAGCCGGTGACAAAATTCATCATTTTGGCCGCATCCCGGCCCAGCTTGGGATCCGCAGTAAAAAAGCTGAGATCGGTGTACACTTTGGCGGTGGCCGGGTGATAATTGCCGGTGCCAAAGTGGCAATAGGTGCGCACCCCGCCTTCCTCGCGGCGCACCACCATGGCGGCCTTGGCGTGGGTTTTCCAATCGGTGAAACCGTAAATCACCTGCACCCCTGCGCGCTCCAGCTTGGTCGCCCATTTGAGGTTTTGCTCCTCATCAAACCGGGCTTTCAATTCGACCACTGCGGTGACCGATTTGCCGTTTTCGGCCGCTTCGATCAAAGCGTTGATCACCGCCGATTGCGAGCCGGCGCGGTACAGGGTTTGTTTGATCGCAACCACGTCGGGATCGATCGCGGCCTGGCGGATGAAATCGACCACCGCTTCGAAACTTTCATACGGGTGGTGGATCACAATGTCCTTTTCCCGGATCGCCGAAAACGCATCGCCGTCATGTTCGCGAATGCGTTCGGGATAGCGCGGCGAATAGGCGTCAAATTTGAGATCGGGGCGGTCTTCGTGGACGATTTCGGTCAACCCATCGACCCCGATGATCCCGTCGGTTTTGATCACGGCGGCTTCGTGGACGCCCAATTGTTCGAGCAGGATAGCCTCGGC
>JABSPI010000254.1 GCA_013214365.1 Erythrobacter sp. | reverse complement strand
GCTATTTCTGATGAGCAAGAACCACCCCTCTTTCACCACCGATGCGCTGATCGCTGAAGATATCGAGGCCTATCTCGACCAGCATCAGCATAAGAGCCTGTTGCGGTTTATCACTTGCGGCAGTGTGGATGACGGCAAATCCACTCTGATCGGGCGGTTGTTGTACGATTCCAAGATGATCTTCGAAGATCAGCTCGCCGCGCTCGAAAGCGACAGTGTCAAACACGGGACCCAAGGCTCCGAAATTGATTTTGCGCTGCTGGTCGATGGCCTCTCGGCGGAGCGTGAACAGGGCATCACAATCGATGTCGCCTATCGCTTCTTCACCACCGAAAAGCGCAAATTCATCGTCGCCGACACGCCCGGCCACGAACAATATACCCGCAATATGGTCACCGGCGCATCGACCGCTGATCTCGCCGTGATCTTGGTCGATGCGCGCAAAGGGGTGCTGCAACAAACCCGCCGGCACAGCTATCTGGTGCACCTTCTGGGGATCCGCCACATCGTCCTGGCGGTGAACAAAATGGATCTGGTTGATTACGACCAAAGCGTGTTCGACCAGATTGTCGGCGATTATTCCGCCTTTGCCAAAGAGGTTGGGATCGAGGATTTCACCGCCATCCCGATCTCCGGCTTCAAGGGCGACAACATCACGCGGGCGGGCGATGGCACAGCCTCGCCCAACACCCCATGGTATGATGGGCCGGCATTGATCGAGCATCTCGAAAATGTCGAAATTGCCAATACCGCCGCGCAGGAGCGCGCATTTCGCATGCCGGTGCAATGGGTCAACCGCCCCAATCTCGACTTCCGCGGCTTTGCCGGATTGATTACTGATGGCTGCGTCAAGCCGGGTGATGCGGTGCGGATCGTGCCCGCAGGCAAGACCAGCACGGTTAAAACCGTGTCGAGCTTTGACGGCGATCTGGATGAAGGGGTCGCGGGCCAATCGGTCACCATCACCCTCACCGACGAGGTCGATTGCAGCCGCGGCGATGTGATCGCGGCGGGCGACAATCCGCCCGAGGCATCGGACCAGTTTTGCGCGACGATCGTGTGGATGGATGAAACCGCGCTCAAACCCGGGCGCGGCTATTGGCTCAAACTGGGCAGCCAGATGGTCACCGCGACGATCCAGCCGCCCAAATATGAAATCGACATCAATTCGCTCGACCATCTGGCGGCCAAAACGCTGGGCCTTAATGGCATTGGCGTGTGCGAATTTGCCACCGACCGCCCGATCACATTCGAACCCTATGCCACCAGCCGGCAATTGGGCGGATTTATCCTGATCGATAAATTCACCAATGCGACCGTGGGTGCAGGGATGATCGATTTCTCGCTGCGCCGGGCCCAAAATGTGCATTGGCAAGCGACCACTATCGGCCGCGATGACCACGCCGCGATGAAGAACCAAACGCCGCGCGTCCTGTGGTTCACTGGCCTGTCGGGTTCGGGCAAATCGACCATTGCCAATGAGGTGGAAAAGCAGCTGGCGATGATGAACCGGCACACCTTCCTGCTCGATGGGGACAATGTCCGCCATGGGCTGAACAAGGATCTTGGCTTTACCGAAACCGACCGGATCGAAAACATCCGCCGCATTGGCGAAGTGGCCAAATTGATGACGGATGCCGGTCTGATCGTGCTCACCGCGTTCATCTCGCCATTCCGCGCCGAACGCCGGATGGTGCGCGAGATGTTGCCCGAGGGCGAGTTTATCGAGGTGTTTGTGGATACCCCGCTCGAAGTGGCCGAACAGCGCGATGTGAAGGGTTTGTACAAAAAGGCACGCGCGGGCGAGCTGAAGAACTTCACCGGGATCGACAGCCCTTACGAAGCGCCCGAAAACGCAGAGATCCGCGTCAACACCACCGATATGACCCCGGCCGAGGCGGCTGACTACATCATCAAACAGATCATGCCGCTCAAATGACAGGCCCTGCTATGACCGATGCCGAACTTGCCGCTCATCTGGCGCAGATCGCCGGGGACATCCTGCTCAATGTGCGCGAGTGCGCCGTGTTCGAGGGCAAGGCCTTGGGCAAGGCCGGCGATGCGACCGCCAATGAATTTTTGTGCCACGCTTTGCGCGATGCGCGGCCCGATGACGGATTGTTGTCGGAAGAGGAAAAGGACAGCACCGCGCGGCTGGCGCAATCGCGGGTGTGGATTGTCGATCCGGTCGACGGCACGCGCGAATATGGCGAGAAACGCAGCGATTGGGCGGTCCATGTTGGGCTGGCTATCGATGGTGTGGCGCAGATCGGCGCGGTGGCGCTGCCGGGTCTGGATGGCGGCACGGTGCTGCGCAGTGACCAGACCGCGCCCTTGCCAAAACCCGCGCCGCGCCCACGCTTTCTGGTCAGCCGCACGCGCCCGGCCAAAGAAGCCACCGCAGTGTGCGAGGCGATGGGCGGCGAGCTGGTCGGCATGGGCAGCGCCGGGGCCAAGGCCATGGCGGTGGTGCGCGGCGAGGCGGAAATCTACCTCCATTCGGGCGGTCAATATGAATGGGACAGCTGCGCGCCGGTGGCGGTTGCGGCGGCGCATGGCTTGCATTGCTCACGGATTGACGGGTCGCCGATCCGCTACAATCAGGCCGACACCTATCTGCCCGACCTGCTGATTTGCCGGCCCGAATATGCCGAGCACGTGCTCGCCCTCGTGGCGCAGCTTTAGGCAGCCCAACTCGAAGCAGGCCAACTCGAAGCAGCCCAGCTTTAAGAAGTCCGGCTTGAAGCGGTTGGGCTTTGGCCCAAGCTCAAATCCGGGTCGCGGGATCGGCGGCGACATTGCCCTGTGCCGGTGATGGTGAAGATGCCGGTGACGGCGCTGGGGCTTTGTGCGCAACCGGTTTGGGGGGCGTGAAGGAAATGATCGTGTCGCCCGGATTGGGCACTGGCCGTGCGGCATGGGTGAAAAACCGCAAGGCCCCATTTTCGCGCACCACCAACAACATCGCCGCGCCATCAGGCAATTTCTCGCGTGCGGCGGCGAAATCAAATTCCTCGGACAGCTTGGTTTTCTTCAGCACCCAGCCTTGCTGATGCCTTTGATTCACTTCGGCAACGCCCAATCCGGCATGAAACAGCGCGCGTCCACGGATCCCCTCGGGCAGAGCGTAACGGTCATGCTCTTCGCCGTTTTCGCCCAATTGATAGACCGCATCGCGCCCCATTTCATGCGCGAATTCATTGCACACCAGCGCATTATACGCCTCGTTATCAGTGGCCGCGACCAGCACGTGATACGGGGTCAGGTCGAGATTGTGTTCGGTCGCCTCGTTGAGAATTTCGCCGTGATAGATCGGCAAACCCTCCAATCGCGCCGCAGCAAGCCGCTGCCAGCTTTGGTCGACCACCATGACCGGTGTATCAACGCTCTGCAATTGTTTGGCGAGCGCGATCGTCCACGGGGTTGACCCGATGATCAACAGGCCCGGACGCGATGTCCCCTTCACCTTGAGCCACCGCGCCACCGGTTCAATCGTGAAACCATGCGCGACCACGGTCACCACCACGACCGCAAAGCTCAACGCGATCAACATCTGCCCATCGGCAATCCCCAAATCACCCAGCCGCAGCGCGAACAGGCCGCTGATCGCGACCAGCACAATCCCGCGCGGCGCAATCCAAGCGACGAACAAACGCTCATTCCAGGGAATGTCGCTGCCCAGCAAGCTGATCAGCACGGTCAAGGGGCGCACCACAAACAGCAAGGCCGCGACAAACAGCCAGGGGCGAATTTCGGTCCGGAGATAGGCCAGCTCATCCCATCGGAGCGATGCGGCAAGCAGAATGAAAATCCCCGAGACCAGCAGGACCGCGACATTTTCCTTAAACGGGTGGATCGAACGCATGCTGGCGACTTCGCGATTGGCGAGCGTCACCCCCATCACCGTCACCGCCACCAGACCGGCCTCGTGCTCGATCTGATTGGCCAGGACAAACACCGCGATCACGGCGGTAAACAGGACCGGCACTTTGAGATATTCCGGGATCGCGCCGCGCGGAAACAGGAAGGCAATCAAACGCGCCGCGCCATAGCCGACCAATCCCGCCAGCACAGCCGCGATAATCAGCGGCGGGACCACATCAAACGGGGTCGCGTCGGGAAATTGGTTGAGCCGGTGAAAATATTCAAACGCGATCACCGCGCACAACACCCCGATCGGGTCATTGACGATCCCTTCCCATTTCAGGATCGCATTGGGGCGCGGCTGGATATTGGCCTGCCGCAAAAGCGGGATCACCACTGTGGGTCCGGTGACGATCAGGATCCCCCCGAACAGAACCGCGACCGGCCACGGCAATCCGGCAATGTGATAGACCGCCAAAGTGCCCAGCGCCCAGCCCACCAGCACGCCGATGGTTGCCAGCCGGATCACCGCGCGGCCCGAATCGCGCAATTCGCGCAGGTTCAAACTCAACCCGCCCTCGAACAGGATCAAGCCGACCCCGACGCTGATCATCGGGTCGAGCATATCGCCAAACACCGCTTCGGGATCGATCAAGCCGGTGATCGGCCCCGCGATGAAGCCGGCTGCCAACATCAAGACAATCGCCGGCCAGCCGGTGCGCCATGCAATCCACTGCGCGCCCACACCGAGCGCGCCGACCGCTGCGATCACCAAAGCCTGCGATTCAAAAGCGATAATCTGGCTCCCCTCAAACAGCGGTCATATCGGCACGTCCGCCGATCAATCGCCCTCAAATTCCATCAAGGCCTCAACCTCGATACCGGCGCCGCGCAATCCGTTTGCCCCGCCAAGATCAGGCAGGTCGATCACAAACAGAGCGTGATCGACGCGCGCGCCAGCCTGCCTCAAAAGCTCAGCCGTGGCCAGAGCCGTGCCGCCGGTGGCGATCAAATCATCGACAATCGCCACACGCATGCCCGGCGCAATGGCAGCCGGGTCCACTTCCAGCCGGTCGGTTCCATATTCGAGCGCGTAATCCACCCCGATCGTATCGACAGGCAATTTGCCGGGTTTGCGCACCGGGATAAAGCCAATGCCCAATGCGACCGCAACCGCGGCTCCAAAGATGAAACCGCGCGCTTCCATCCCGGCGATCCGCTGCGCCCCGCCGGCACGCGCCCGCTCGGCCAGCATGGCGACGCTTGCGGCAAGCCCCTCGCCATCGCCGATCAGAGTGGTGATGTCGCGGAACTGGATCCCGGCTTGCGGGAAATCGGGCACGGTGCGCACCAGGGCCTTGAGCGCTTCGGGGGTCATGGTCGTGGCGCTCATATCTCATACTCCGATGCCGCGGGCCGCGGGCCGCGGGTCACCGGCCGCGCGGGATTTTACCGGCCCTTAAAAGCATGAGCGCCCCACCATCTGCAAGCGATGATGAGGCGCCCAGTATTTTTAAGCCCTGTCCCCGCGGCCTTGGGCCACAAGCACACGGAATGCGTTTTACTTCTTCGGCTTCATGCCCGCCCAGATGCGCTTGTAAGACAAGAAGCCCAAAGTGGTCGCAAAGACGAGGAACAGGATGACAATCCACCCGGTCTGCTGACGCTGGATCAGCGTGGGTTCAGCGGTCCAGGTGAGGAACGCGGCGATATCTTGCGCCATCTGCTCTTCGGTGGCCTCGGTCCCGTCGGCATAGGTCAACAGGCCATCGCTAAGCTGCGGAGGCATGGCGATGTTGATGTTGTAGAAATGCTCGTTGAAATACAGACCAGGAGGGCCCGCGACAAAGTCGGGCGATTTGGCCTGATCTTCGGGATCGACGTCGACATAGCCCTGCATGAGCGAGTAGACATAATTGGTCCCGTCGGGACGCGCTTTCACCATCAAGGAAAGGTCAGGCGGGAGAGCCTGATTGTTGAAGGCGCGCGCCTCGGCCTCATTGGCATAGGGGCTGGGGAAGTGATCGGTCGGCAGAGCCGGGCGCGTGATCGCCGAACCGTCTTTGGGATCGATATCAGCCACCGTCCAGGTTGCCGCCTCGGCCCGCACTTCATCATCGGTGTAGGCCAATTGCGCCAAATCACGAAACGCCACATATTTGAGCGAATGGCACGAGGAACACACTTCCTTGTAGACCT
>JABSPI010000253.1 GCA_013214365.1 Erythrobacter sp. | reverse complement strand
CCCCAATTGGGGGATGAGGGGGCCGCCGGTTATGGCCTGTTGAGCAATTTCCAAGGGCTCAACCAGGGCTATTTCATGAGCCTGTTCTTCTTCATCTCGGCGCTGTTCATTCCCGCCTCGCTCGAACGCAAGGGGGCATCGGCCTTCATCGCTGACAAGCTCAAACGTTACGGTGTTCCGCTGATTTTGACCCTTACGCTGATTTTTCCGTTGGCCGCCTATGTCGCCTATTTCCAGAGCGATGGGTTCGGCGCGGTTATGGCCGGATATCTTGATCTGCAAATCGGCAATCTCAACGCCTATGCGATCGATTTCGGCGTTGCGTGGTTCTTGTGGACGCTGCTGATTTTTTCGGGCGTCTATCTGGCGTGGAATAGCCTGTTCAAACGCGGGCCCGTCCCCACATCGGCAACGCCGGCAAAACCCGCCCCCTTGCCGCCATTTTGGCAGGTTTTTGCGCTTGCATGCATCATGATCCCGGTCAATTTTGCCGCGCTCGCGCTGGAGAACAAAGTGGGTGAGAATTTTCTGGGCCTTCACCACCTCAAATACTTCCCGATGTATGTCGTCATGTTCACCGCCGGCATTATCGCGGCGCGCCGTGGATGGATTGAACAGCTGACGATGAAAACCGTGCTGCCATGGACCTGTTTGGCGATCCTTGCCTATGTCTGGCGCGATTTGGGCGAAATGGTCACCCGCCCTTTCACCGTGATCGGGATGAGCATGTTCCTCGTCTATGCCTTCCGTCATGCCTATGCGGGCAGCAGCGCCCTGTCACAAACACTCGCACGCGCATCCTATGCCGCCTATTTGATCCAAACCATCACGATCGCCTTTGTGGGCGTGGTGTTCGTGCATGTGATGACCCAAAATCCACTGCTCAACTTTGCCATTACCGGCCTGTTCACATTGCCGTTGAGCTTTCTTGTGGGGCATTATTTGCGGCAATTGCCCGGGCTGCGGCGGATCTTGTAGCGCCCGCGCCCTGCCTCCTTGCAAAACAGCACGCCCACGACAAACGGATCAGACCAAATCGCCTAGCGCCGATTTGAGCGGGCCAAGCCACGGCTCATATGGCCTCCACGCCCCCTGTCCCTTGCGATTGATGGGTTCGCGCACCTGTTCGCTTGATGCGGTGCGCACGGCCCGGTCGGTCTTGTGAAATTGCAGGCATGCCTGCTCGAACGGCAGGCCCAAAAATTCGAGCATGCGGCGGGTTTCGCCTTCCTGATCGTCGAGCACATCCTCGTGCTGAACCCGCAACACCTTACCCGGCAAAACCATGTCCCAATGCCGCATTAACTCGACATAATCGGCATAATATTGCCCCATCTCGGTCAAGCCATAGGTGAATTCCTGACCCTCGGCGAACAGCTGTTTGAAACCTGAAAAACAGCAATCCATCGGCGCGCGTCGGGCATCAATGATTTTGGCATTGGGCAAGATCAGGTGGATCAGCCCGATATGTCGGAAATTGTTGGGCATTTTGTCGATAAAGAAGGGCGCATCTTGCCGGTGAATGCGCGTATTCTCGATGAATTCTGCACCGAATTTGGCCAATTGCTGGCGGTCGAGATCGTGAAGGATTTCAGGATAGCGGGACACACCCGCTTTGCGCCCGCGCAACCGGTGGGCAAGCGCAAGGATATTNGGCAGCTCNAGCGTGCCATCGATCTGGCTGTGGCTTGCCAAAATCTGTTCGAGCAGAGTGGACCCGGCACGCGGCAGACCAAGGATGAAAATGGGGTCGGGCGCCTGGTGGCCGCTGCCGGCATGTTTGGCGAACAATTCCGGCGTGCAGATCTCACGCTGCTTTGCCAATTCCTGCGTCATCTTGGCCGCGCTGTAGCGGGTCTGCGCGCGTTTGAGGTCATTGCCTTTGTCATAAAAGGCAAAGCTCTCCTCATATCGCTGCGCATCTTCCAACGCCTTGCCGAGTGCAAAACTGATATGGACCCGGTCCATAAACGCCAGATCGGTGCGCGCCGCCTGCCGCTCCATGGCCGCCACTTCGCGCTCATCGAACCGGTAGGTTTTGAGATTGGCGAGCGCGTAATAAGCATCGCCATGATCGGGCTTGGCAGCGATCGCAGCGCGGTAACTTGCCACCGCCTCTTGCTGCGCGCCTGTGGTTTTGAGCGCGTGGCCCCGGCTGGTCAGGCTGGCCGGATCATCGGGCAATTTGCCAAGCACCGCGTCAAACAATTCCAGCCCGCGATCATAATCGCCCATCTGCACAGCTTCGATCGCCAGACGCGACTGGAACAAAGGATTATCAGGGTCGCGGCCATGCAAAGCTTCGGCCTCTTGCAAGGCTTTGGCAAAATTCTGGCGCCGCCTGAGCGCATCAATATAATCAAGGCGCAATTGCAGATCATCGGGCGCAAACACAACCGCGCTCTCGAGCAGGAATTCAGCCTCTTCCAGCACCCCGAATTCGATCCCGATTTTGGCCAGCAGCCGCATGCCTTCGACATCGCGCGGATTTTGACGAAGATAGTGCCGACATATTTCTTCGGCGCGCAACAAACGCCCCTCGGCCAGATGGTGCTGCACCGCGACCAGTTCGCGTGCGAGCTGTGCAAGGCGCGCGCGCTGCGCCTCGGCGGCATCGGCCTCGCGGTTGTGCCCGGCCTCGCGCTGCAAGCGGGCTTGTTCGCGCCAACTGGCCTCGAGCGCGGGATTGAAACGGGTCGCCCGGGCAAAGGCGGCCAACGCCGCCTTTGCATCGCCGCGCGCGACCAGAAGATGGCCCTCCTCCTGCCATGCACGGCCATATTCGGGCATGGCTGTATGGACCGCGGTCAAATGCGCGGCGGCGGCATCGAAGTGTTTGAGATAACGCTGCGCGATGGCGGCGATGTAATGCGCCTCGCCATCGTCCGGTTCCGTGGCCAGCCACTCTTCTGCGAGCGCCAGACCGGCGTCAAACCGGCCCGCTTGCAATTCCCCTTGCGCGCGTTTGAGAATATCCTCGCGTGTGCTCATCCAACGCCCCCTAAAGACAAATGGCGGGAAGAGCCAAGCCCTCCCCGCCATCTGTATCCTTGGCTATCGCGGTTTAATAGTCATAGCCCACGCGCACACCCACGGTGAGTGGACGGTTGACCACGATGCGCGGGCGGTCATTGCCGAAATTGCCCGAAATCTGCGCGCGCTCATCGAACAGATTGTCGCCGAACAATTCAACCCGCCATTGATCCGCTTTCACGCCGAGGCTGAAATCGACCACGGTATAGCTGTCGAGCTTGATCTTGTTGATCTCGACAACATCAGTGAACTTGCTGGCGGAATGCGACACTTGCGGCTGAATATAGGCTTCCAACGTGTCGTTGAGATCCCATTCATAGCGCACCCGGATATTGCCCTGGAAGGGCGGCGCATAGGCCAATTCCGACCCTTCGAGCACGTCGGTGGTCGGGATCAGAATATCGGTTATCTCGGTATCAAGGATCGAGAATGCGCCTGCGACACTCAGCCCGGGCAAGGAGTAGGGCGCGAACACAAAGTCGGCCTCAAGCCCGTAAATTTCCGCATTGGCGGCATTGGCCGAGAAGAACAAATTGGTGATCGAGGGATCAAAAATCTGCGTCTGCAAATTGGTGATATCGACAAAGAAAGCCGACCCGTTGAGCCGCAATTGCCCATCGACCAGCTCGGTCTTCCAGCCNAACTCGTAATTGGTCACCTCATCNGTATCGACCTCGAAGGGCACGACAAATCCATCAGGGCCAAGCGCGCCGCCCGGCCGGTTTAGCAGGCCGGGACGGAACCCTTCCGAATAGGTCAGATAGAACAACAGATCGTCGCTCGGCGTGAGGGTGATCGTGCCTTTGAAGATCGTACCGGTGGCAGATGCAGTGTCGGGCGCACGGATGGCGTTGAACACTTGCTGCGCTTGCGCGGCGGATAGGCCAGCGGCCTCGATATCTGCCAGACTGTCGTTAAGATCAAAGGTCTGGCGTAGATCAGCGTTGCACGACCCGATAAAGGTGAACGACCCGTCGCCATCATACAGATCGCTGATATCGGTCCCGAACGCATTGGCATCTTGCGCCGCGCCGGAATTACAAAACGAGCCGTTGGCTGACCCTTCAAAATCCACTTCGACATCGTAATAGCGCGCGCCCAATGTCGCCTGCAAAAGGTCGGGGACGATGTCGAAATTGACCTCGCCGAAAATGCCCCATTGCTCATCTGTCCGGCGGATATCATTGCGGAAAATCGTCTCGGCCGGGAACGGTCCGGGATCGGAGAAAAATCCGGTCTGTTGCGGGAAGTTGGGAGCAAATGGCCCAAAGGGTTGTGCGATCACATTGGCGGGATAGGCGAAATCCACCCGTTCCTCGAGGCTGAGGTCGGAATAAAAGCCGCCGCCTTGAAAGCGCACGCGCCAATCATCGGGGGTGGAGAAACGCAGCTCCTGGGTGAACACTTCGGTCTTGGAGAACGAATTGATATACAGGTTGGGCGCTTGGCAGGTGCCGCTGGGATCGGCGGCGCCGGGATAGCTGACCGATCCGTCGCAGATATAATAGGGCAGATATTGTCCGGCGAACATGTAATCGGTGTAATCGGCGCGCTGATCGCTCTCGCGATCGGTATAGGCGCCGGTATAGACCAGATCGAGCATCGCGATCCGGCCCTCAACGGTCCAGCTGGTGTTCGAGAAGTCATCCTCGAGCCGGTCCTCTTCAAAGCGTTCGATCTCCAGATCGTCGAGCCCGTCAAGCTCGGGATCGGCGAAGAACGAGCCGTCAGAATCAAGGCTCTGGCGTTGGTGCGAGAGGCTGATCGTCCAGTCGGGCGTGACTTCCCAAAGCGCCGAAACGCGCAAACCAAGATATTGCGTGTCGTTGAAATTGTCCTCGGCCAAAGCGGTGTTGTCGGCCTCAAGGAAGGTCACCCCTGACAGGTCGGCGGTCGATTGAAACCCGGCACGGTTGGCGTTCACCGGAACCCCGTTCGAACGCACAAACCCCTCTGGGCGGAAACGCGCGCTTTCCCTCAAGTCACGAGTGCCCGCAACATTGTCGATAAAGCCACCTTGATTGTCGAGATAGGCGACACCGCGCAAAGCGATCGTCTCGCCCACCGGCACGTTGACCATGATCTCGCCCTGATAGCTGCCTTCGCCGCCTTTGGTGAAGCTGAAACCACCCGAAAAGCTTGCCTCAAAGCCCGAAAGATCAGGCTTGTTCGTGATTAGGCGCACAACGCCCGCCTGCGAGCTTGCCCCGAACAGCGTGCCCTGCGGACCCGATAGGACCTCGATCCGCTCAAGGTCGGCGGCATAGACGTCGAGATTGCGGCCCGGCTGGGCGAGCGGCTGATCGTTGAGGTAAAGCGCGACATTGGGCGCAAGCCCCGCCACCCCTGCAACCGTGATATTGGGCGTGGTCGATGCAAGGCCGCGAATATAGATTGTGCTTTGCCCCGGACCATTTCCGCCCGCGGTCACGGTTGGCAATTGCTCAAGGTAATCTTCGAATGTGTCGATGTTGAGCTCGTCGAGCTGCTGCGAGCCGATCGCCGACACCGAAATCGGCACATCCTGCAGGTCTTCTGTGCGCTTTTGTGCGGTCACAATAATGCTGGGAACACCGCCGCGCTGCTCCTCGGCGGCATCAGTGCCGACAGAATCTTGCGCGGCGGCTGGCGATATAAGTGCGAAGGCGAGCGCGCCAAGCGACGCCCCGCGGTAAGTGGTCTTCATGTTATGCCCCTTTTGAGCTGCCTGAAAGGGATCGCGATGCAAACCGGCATCAGCGCCTCCCCGAGACGCGGTGAGAGTAATAAAATGCGCCTCTTTTATGCGGGTAACAAGCAATCAGCGGACTGACCACCGCGCCTATTGTAAAACCGACGATCTCTTTGGAAATTGTTGTATAATAACAACATCGAAATTGCTCGAAATACTTCATCAAGCATTTTGAACAATACATTTAATATTGATCAATTTTAATTTTCTTTTAATTGACAATAAAAAATTCTATAAATGACAATACAAGCATTTGATGAACCATTACAATAAATAAAGCGCAACACTTGCAATCACCAAATCATTCCGAAGTGGCTGGCGCCCCGTCCCAATCCTCGCATTCCA
>JABSPI010000252.1 GCA_013214365.1 Erythrobacter sp. | reverse complement strand
GCCTCATCACGCTGCCATGCAAGCGCGCAGGGTTGCACAAACCGGGCCCAGATCGTGGTGTCGGTAAGCGTCCCCGAGGCCGCCTTGGCAAAGGTGGACAGCGTCATCGTCGCAACCTTGGCGCGCAAGGTGCGCTCCCCGTCCTCGCGTTCGTGATAGCTCACTTTGGGCCAGATCCGCAGCGTCTCCTCACCCGGCAGCAAGACATAGAAATCGAGCACGCCTTCGAGCAGGCCGGTGCGCAAATTGGAGCCGTAGAACAGCACTGCCTGCGCCCCCGCCGCCTCGGCCAGAGCTTCGGCAAAGCCGCGCACCGCCGGATCAATCGGTGCATCCAATTGCGCGGCAATGCGCGCATCGAGCGTGAGAGCAGCCTCAGTCATGACAGATCGATGGGCATATTCTGGATGTGCATATGCATTGGAAATGCGCTCGGTTGCCGCCGGTCAAGGGCTGACAAAGGCCAGTTCGGGGCCTTGCCCGATGCAATATTTGCCCGGCGGGAACGCTTCCCCATCGAGAATGAACGGGGCCTCGATTTCGAGCGTGTATTGCGGGGTGCTGAGCTGGTGGAAGCCGCGCTCGCGCAGATTATTGGCGGTGCCACCGCGCAGCAGATGGATCAGAGTGAACACCGAGCGGCGCTTGATCTGGTCAGTGGCCACCAGTTTGAGCCCGCTGCGCAATTGGCCAAACGGCTTGGCCCCGGCCGGCATGCGTTCAAGGGTCGAGGAAAACAGCAATTGACGCCATTCCGGATCGCCCAGCCCGCTATGGACCATCGGGACTTCCTGAACGCCCAGCTTGATCGACATTTTGGCCCCGCGCCGCCACGAATTGGCGCGCGAGGCGAAAAACCATTGCAGCACGCCCCAAAAGGTCGCCACCGCCACCGCCATCGAATTGAACGCGCCCAAACGGTGCGCGCCCTGCCCGGCCTGGGTCGCGGTGGTGAAGGCGCCTGCTCCCAAAATGAAGCCCAGCACCCGGTTTGAGCGGTCATCATCGGGCATATCCTTGCCCGCTTCGCTCAAAGTGGTGATCTCGATCGGGCGGCGATAGACCCGCGAACCGTTTTTGAACGCGTCGATCGCGTGTTGCAAAGTCCAGTCATTGGGCACGCCCAGATCAACCGTCAACGCATTGGTTTTGCCCTTGGGCAGAACCGCAATAGCGGGCCAATCCTCGCCGAAAATGGTCGCCCCGCAAGTCAGCACGTCGCGCACCGTGCCATCGCCGCCATTGATCACCAGCAAATCGATCCCGGTCGCGGCAAATTCGCTTAACGCTTTGGGCAATTGCGAGCGGTCGCCGGGCTGGGCGATGTGAACCTTGGGGCTCATCCCGCAATCGAAATCGGCCCCCTGATTGCCGTGGCTGCGCGGGTTGTAGATGACCCCCACGCTGGGCTCTTCGCCCGGGCCCAGCGGACGCCGGTCGCGCGCATCCACCGCATCGCCCTTGGCGACATGCGGAAGTTGCGTGAATTCATAGATCGGCGTGGCCATGGATGAACCTTTACGTTTGTTGCTTGGTTAATACCATGACTAATCGCGGGCGACCCCGTATTATTCGCACCAGTGTCGCCCCGAAGAGACAGAAGAGCGACAGGGGGGCGACAGGGCGGCGGCAGGGGGCCAGCAGGCGCTCACATTGCCCAGCGCAAAGCCCCCGCTTAACCAATCCGGGCAATCGACCTGCCCGGCCAATCCGCGTTGGGCAAACAATCCGCGGGGGCATATATGCCTGCGGGCGCGCAGCGCGATCGGCTTACGGCGTGTATTTCACCTCAAGCCGATCGATCTCGCCATTGAATTCAAAGGGCGCCGCCTCATGATAATCAGGCGAAACCGGCGATTGCAGATCGACCCCCACATCGAATGTCTCATTGGGGGCAAAACCCAATTGAGCGGTCACCGGAACAACCCCCGATGCGACCTCTTCGCCATCAACCAATAAGGTGACCTTGATCGGCATGGAGCGCGCCGCCTCGGCCATTTCGGTGATCACCTCGATCCGGCGCGGACCGGGCGCGAGCGGGGTTTGCGCTTTGATCTGGGTGCGCTGGATCTCGAACAGATTGTATTCATAGGACAGGCGGCCATCATGGATATAGAGCGCAACCCCGCCGGCAAACCCGCCTTTGGCATAGAGCACGCCTTCAGGATTGTCGGGCACCGTCAGATCAATCGCCACTGTGTTGGCCTGCGCCTGAATGCGCGGTGAGACAAAGGTCGGCATCCGCCGCATATCGCCGGAAAACTGCCACTCGCTATAGGGGGTGGAGGGCTTAAGATCGGGCCGCATGATCGGCACAAACAGGCCGCCACCAATCGGGTAGCCTTTATTGCGCACCAGCTCTTGCTCGAACAAAGCCTGCATCTCAGCCAGCTTGTCGGGCATTTGCGCCGACAGGTCATTGGCCTGCGACCAATCCTCTTCAAGATTATACAGCTCCCACACATCATCGTCAGGGGTCCAGGCCAATTGGCCATTTGCATCAAAGAAGCCCGGCGGCACGCCCGGCATCCATGGCGCTCTGGGCCCGAATGCGCTGGCGAACCAGCCATCGTGATAGATCCCGCGGCTGCCCAAAATCTCGAAATATTGGGTTTTAAGCTGCCCGGGCGCCTCGGGGGCGTCGAACGTGTAGGCCATGCTGACGCCGTGGATCGGGTCCTGCGCATACCCGTTCACCTCATCGGGCGGGGTGATCGCGAGCAGCTCGTAAATGGTCGGGACGATATCGTTGACATGGTGAAATTGCGATCGCGGCGTGGCATCAGGGGCGATCCGCTCTGGCCACCTTATCGCCATCGGATTGCGGGTTCCGCCAAAATGCGCCGCCACCAATTTGGTCGAGCGGTAGGGCGTGGCCCCGGCCCAGGCCCAGCCGGCATGATACATATTGTCGGTTTTATCCGAACCCAGCACGCCCAGCCCGCCAAGCGCCTCGACCGCGGCGATATGTTGATCGGTGGTGGTGGGAATGCTGTTTTGGGCCAACAGCTCGCTGATCGTGCCGCTCTGCCCCTCGGCCGAGGCGCCATTGTCGCCCCAGATATAGATGACAATCGTATTGTCACGGTAACCCAGCCGGTCGAGTTCAGCGATCACCCGGCCCGCTTGGACATCGGCATGTTCGGTGAAGCCGGCATAGACTTCCATCAGGCGCCGTTGAAAATCGCGCTGATGTTCGGGGATGTCCTGCCAGCCTGCCATGGTCGGCGCGCGCGCGGTCAGCTGCGCTTCGGGCGGAATCCACCCCTTCGCTTTGGCAGCGGCAATATAACGCTCGCGCGCCGCATCCCAGCCATCATCGAACACCCCGCTATATTTGTCCGCCCATTCGCGCGGAACATGGTGCGGGCCATGCGATGCGCCCGGGGCCCAATACATGAAGAACGGCTTGTCCGGGGCAAACGCCTTGTGCTCGCGCAGCCAGGTGATCGCATCATCGGCAAGATCCTCGCTGAGATGGTAATGCGCATTGCCACCGGAGGTTTCGGGGCGATCGACATAGGTTGTGTTGCGGACCAGATTGGGTTCCCATTGCGACGCTTCGCCGGCGAGAAATCCATAGAAATACTCAAATCCATAACCCGTTGGCCAATTGTCAAACGGGCCCGAAGTGGTCGTCTCGATCGCGGATGTGTTGTGCCATTTGCCCCATGCGCCGGTGCTGTAACCGTAATTTTTGAGCACTTCGGCAAGCGTGGCGCTGGTCTTGGGAATGACGCCGGAATAGCCGTCCCAATCATTGGCGAGCTCGGCGATTTGGCCATTGCCAACCCAGTGGTGATTGCGCCCGGTCAGCAAGGAGGCGCGCGTGGGCGAACACATAGCGGTTGTGTGGAACCGGTTATAGGCGATCCCTTGCGCGACAATCTGATCCATTGTCGGGGTCGCAATATCGCCCCCAAAGGTGCGCGATTGGGCGGGCCCGACATCATCCATCAAGACAATCAGAATATTGGGCGCATTTTCGGGCAGGCGCGACACGGGCGGGTTGGGGCGGTATTCCGATTCCTGCAATGTGCGCTTGGCGACGCTGTCCGAAGGCGGATCGGGAAAGGGCAGAACCGATTGCGATAGCGCCGGTGAAGACGCCAACAGGCCCCATGCAAACACCGCGCAGGTCAAAACAATTAGGGTGCCGCCCAGAGCGCGAAAAATACGGGGCCTGTGCAAATGGGATCCAATGCCCAAAATAGCTGCGCCAGCGCGGTTCATACTCTGCTCCTTCGCGCCCCTTAATCCTTGCCCTATTCGGCTCCAATCAGCCGTGATTTGAGTGTGTTACCCCCCTGATCGCCCCGGTGACACCGAGAATAGTGATAGGGGCGCAGGCAGCGGGATGGACGCATGGCCTGTGCGCGGGGTAGAACCGGCGTGCCGCAATGCGTGATCAAAAGTCATGGCACGCACAGGGCAGGGAGAGGGTTGGCGATGAAATTGAAAGTGATTTTGGCCGCAGGATTGATGTGTTGGGCGGTGCCTGGCTCGGCAATTATCGAAGGGGTCGAGGCCGATCCCTCGCACTTCCCCTCTTACGCCTCGATCCGCGCGATCAGCCCCTATCCCGTGCATGAGGGGCGCGAATTGAATGCGTGCGGCGCCACTTTGGTCGCGCCGCGCTGGGTGTTGAGCGCGCTGCACTGCAAGAATGCGTTCGATATTTCGGGCGAGGATCCGGTCCTGGTTGGGCTCAACCTGCAAGAAGATGGCACGTTCAAGGTCAAATTGCGCGTTCTCGAAGTGCATTTCGCGCCCGCGCCGCTCGATAAAGAGCGGGTCGATGCGGTGCTGCTCAAATTGGAAACCGATGCGACCATTTACGGCGCGCAAGTGGCCAGCCTCGCCGATGCCCGCCCGCCACTGGGCGGTGAGACGGTGACAGTGGGGCTGGGACAGGGGCTCGAAGGGGCGGGACTGGAATATTACACATCGCGGGTGGCCGATCCGCAATTGTGCGATTCGCCGCGGGCCGATTTTGAACCCTCGCATGATTTTTGCGTCGGCCTTCCCGGCGCGGTGCAGCGCACCGGCTATGGCGATTCGGGCGGTCCGCTCTACGTGCCGGTGACCGGGGAGAATGCGGGCGATGGCGCGCCCTCCTACGCTCTGGCCGGGGTGGTCAAAGGCGGGGTCAAGGCCGGCCCGACCGGCACGCAAGAAACCGAATATATCCGCTACACCGATGTCGCCGCCTTGCGCGATTGGATCGCCCGGATCACCACTACCAACGGAGCCAGCAGCGCCATGACATCCCCCAACCCGCCCGGCACACCCACACCCGATGCGGCCCTCACCAACACCTATTGGCGGATCGATCACCTGGCGGGGCAGGACGTGCGCGCGAGCGACAATCGCCGCGAGCCGCATATCGTGCTGCACTCAGAAGACGCCAACCGGCCAGACGGCGCGAACCGGCTCGCCGCGACTGTGGGATGCAACCGCATTTCGGCCGGCTTCACCCATGATGCGGACACGCTCAGCTTCGGACCGATCGCCAGCACCAAGCGCGCCTGCCTGCCGCCATTTGACCGGCTCGAAGCCGATCTGATGGCTGCGCTGGAGCGGACCGCATCCTATGCGATTGCGGGCGACACATTGCGCTTGATCGATGCCGATGGCGCGGACCTGGCGCGGTTGGAAGCGGTCTATCTTTATTGACGCGGCGCGGGTTCCTGACCGCGAGGGCCGAACCCGTCCACCCGCGCGCATACCGCCATCACCGGCAACCTTTGTAATCGTTTGCCATACATTGATCGGCGAGCTGCTGCGCCTTGGTGATTTTCACCGGGGTCAGTTCCAGCGCGATCGCTTCACGCGCTTGGCGCGAATTGTCGGCTCCCAAAGTCGCCGCAATGCTGAACCACATATATGCCCGCAGGTAATCGCGTGAGACCCCTTCACCCAAAGCATAGCTGACCCCGAGATTGTGCTGCGCATCGGCATGGCCCTGCGACGCGGCCAGCCGGTAAAACTGCACCGCTTCGGCATGATCGCGCTTCACCCCCTCGCCGAGATCATACATCGTGGCCAGATTGAATTGCGCGCTGGCATCACCTTGATCCGCGGCCAAACGGTGAAGCACGTGCATGTCAATGAGGGCGGACAAGCCGTGGTGGCAGACCAAATCCACCAGCATCAGGGGGAGGGAGA
>JABSPI010000026.1 GCA_013214365.1 Erythrobacter sp. | reverse complement strand
GCGGACATATGACGGTTTACAAAGGACAAATCGCCTCGATCCATATCGGGCAACCCGATGTGCTGGAAAAGGCGAGCGCCGACACGCTCACATTTGAGTTGGATGGCATTGTGGGCGACCGTCACCGCGGATTTGAGCGCGAGGCGTGGAGCTCGGGCGATCGGCAGCCGGGCGGCACGATCCGCCGCAACGAACGGCATTGGTCGGCGATGTCGGTCGAGGATATCGCCCAGATCAGCGCCGATATGGACCTCACCCGGACGCTGGATGCCGGCGATCTGGGGGTCAATTTCTCGATCAGCGGCGTGCCTGAATTCTCGCGCCTGACCAAGGGGACGATCCTCAAATTTGCCTCGGGCGCGGAATTGGTTGTGGTCGAATACAATCCCCCCTGCAGCGATATGGGCGAGGATCTGGCGCAAAAATACACCAAGCGTTCGGGCCAAGCGCCCAGCGCCAAGGATTTCCTGTTGGCGGCCACTGTTTCGCGCGGGGTCGTCGGGATTGTCGATGTGCCGGGCACGATCAGTGTCGGCGAAGCGGTTGAGGTGCATCTTTACCAGACCCCCAAACGGCTGCAGCGCTCGGCCTGAAGCAGGCCGGGTTTTATTCCAATCCATCACTCGGGCGCCTCGGTGTCGAATTGTTCGCCCGGATCGCGGATCTCGTGCCAGGGCGCCTTTGAGCCGGTGAAAATATGATAGGCTTCAGGCAGTGGCGGGTCGCCATTAACGACCCCCATCGCAAGGTAAAACATGTCGGGATATTCGAGCAGCTTGACCATGATGTTTGATCCGCACTCGCCGCAGAAATAGCGTTCGTGATTGTCGGAGGAATGGTAGACTTTGAGCGTGCTCGTATCCGTAATATACTGAAAATCCTCCGCTTCCACCCCGGCAAACGTGGCAAAGGCGGCCCCGTGCAGACGGCGGCATTGCGAACAATGGCAATGGCTGAAATCGGAAATCTCTCCGTCAACGCGAAAGCCGATGCTTTTGCATTCACAATGCCCTTCGATCATGGGGCGCTCCTTTCTTCAGATGGCGCGTGGGCAGGCTCGGCGGCGCCATAATCGCGCTTCACCAGCCAATAGGAAAACAGCCCCAGCCCGATATATAAAACCGGCCCAGCGAGGGTCACCAATGCCTCGCCCGTGCGCCAGTTTACCCCCCCGTCTGCGGCCAATTGTCCCGCGCCGGTTTGGTAGGGGATGACGTAAAAATACAGCATCACAAACGGGATCGTGACGCCGTAAATGATCAAGGCAATCGGCCCGGCCAATGTCCACCGCGTCGCCGCCCGGTCGCGGTCGCTGGGCGGCACGATATGGAGGCGGGTGCGATATTCGGCCTCCGCCGCGCTCACCTTACCGATGCGCGAGAGCACGATGATCGTCGCAAGGCTGATCAGGGTCGCGATGATTGTGGGGCTGAAATAATGCGCGAAGCTGAGCTGCTCAAAATATTCAAGCACGCTCAAACCCAGATTGACCACAAAACCGGTGATCATACCCCACAGCGCCGCCCGCGACGTGATTTTGGAACTCCACACGCTCATCAAGGCAACCGGGCCCCATGAGGACGCAAACAACGTGCCCACAAACACCACCAGCCAGAAAATCTCAGGCGGGAAATAGAAACTTGCGCCCAGCACCGCGATGCTGACCGCGAACACAATCATGCGCGAGGTGGCAAGGCTCACCGCTGTGCCCGAGGGCCAGATATCATTGCTCGCGCTGAAGCCGACCAACGACAAAAAGGTCGAGGCAGATGACAAAGCGGCCGCCATAATCCCGGCCAGTAACAACGCCCCCAACACATCGGGCACCAGATTTTGCGCGGCCCAGATCAACACCGTTTCCGATGGCACAATGTCGGGATTGTAGAGATTGATCAGGCCGCCAAGGCCATAGATGAATGTCTGCAACACAATGATCGCCAAACATGCCCAGACGGCGGCGCGAATGACCACATGTTCATTGCGCGCCATCATATGGCGGCTGGCTTGCCACGGGCTCACGGCATAGACGACGCTCCATGCCAGATCGATCGTCACCGCCCAGATCAGATAATCGAGCCCGGTGAGCCAATAATACCCCTCGCCCACTGTGCCATGCCATGATGCGATCAGCGGTTTTTGATCGATCTGCGCCATCGCCTCGATCGCGCTGCGCACCCCGCCAAGATCAGCGATAATGTAGCTCCCAAAAGCGATCGTCGCGACCGCGAACAGGACAAACATCACCGTATCGGTCAGCACCACCCCCTTGGACCCGGCATAGAGCGTGAACAGCGTGTAGCTGATCCATGCAATCACCAGCGCCTCGATATAGGAAAGCTGAGTCAATTCGACCAGCAACAGCCCCGCCCCTTGCGTCACCACCAACAAATACAGGCCAAGGGCAAAAATGATGATCAGGCCGGACACTTGCTGGATCGGGCGGCTGTCGAACCTCTGCCCGAAATATTGCGCCACCGTGATCGCCTTGCTGCGCCGCAAATACCGGCCAAACAGCAAAGCGCCATAGACATAGCCAGAGCCCGCCAGCGCAGGAAACAGCAGATAGGGCCCCATTTGTCCGTCATAGGTAAAGCCGGCCTCGCCCATGAAAATGGTGGAGCTGAACAGGCTGGCGACCAGCGTGCCGACAATCATCAAAGTGGGCGCGCGGCGTCCGGCGACGTAATAATCGTCGAGATTGCGGACCTGGCGCCCGGCATAATTGCCGATAGCAACAAATGCGATGATGCTGACGATCAGGGTGATTGTGAAAATGTCCAACTGCCCTGCCCTTATTCAAAACCCTGTTTTCTCTCGCCCGTCACACACCGCTCAGGTGAGAGCCGCGCCCGCACACCGCCTTTATGATTGGGGGGCGGTGATCACGTGCTGCGCCCTATGATGCAGGTTGCGTATTTGGCGGCACATCTGTGCGCCCCCGATCATCCTGATCAGCCAGATCATCGCGCCAGATCGAAAGATTGTTATCCAAAACAAGGAAGCTCAAAATCCACAAAGCCTCGTCCCAGACATAGACAAAATGCCCCTTCACCCCCCAGTAGATGCAGGCCAAAATCAGCAGCGAATAAAGCAATTGCTTGCCGCGCCGATCCACGCTCAACAGCGCGCCTTTATAAATGCCGCGTTCCTGCAAACGCACGCTAAGCTCGGTTAGGCCGAGGATCAGCAGCCACACAATCCCCTCGATCAAATCGATCACCCGCAATTGCGCATCTTCAAGACGCCCAGCCGCATCAGTGACCAAGGGATCGCTGGGATAGGAATAGAGCGTGCCGCTATAGGGAATCGTCGAACAGGTCTGCGCGGTGATCTCGGTGTAGGTGACATTGCGGTAGAAGGAGAGATCTTGCCCCGCCAAGGCGCACAGATCCCTCACCCCCTCGATCGGAAGCATGCCCGGGATTTCGGTCACATAAAACGCATAGGTGTAGATCGTATTGCAGATGAACCCGACAAAGATCAGCTTGGCGAGCAACATTGCCCCTTCGACCAGCCGGTTGTCGTAATCATCATCGAGCCAATAGGTCTCGATCTCATACACCAAGATCAACAGCACCCAGGCCAATTGGTCAAAGGATGGGGCGAGCGCATTGAACCATTTGCGCAGCGAACTGTCGGCATCCAGCGTGTGCTGAACGGTTTGCAGATCATCGCTGAGATAATAGAAAAAATTGAGGATCAGCAGCGGGTAAACAATCCATTTGAGAATTGAGATGAGGCGCTGATACGACAGCTGGCGAGGAGCACGCAGCATGCCGCCAGATTCAGCCGGTTGAACCGAGGGATTTTCCATTCCAGCTATGCCAACCCTTACCTTCGCCCGACCGGGCCACCTGTCGCGCGCCCTCTACCCCGCGCGATTCGTGATCACGTTAATTCAAGACTTGTTCCGCTGACAACCCTAAAGGCTGGACGAACCGGCAAAATGTGATCACAAAGCAGAATGACAACGCGGGACACCCTCGCATTGCAATGTGTGACCGTATCCAACACACAACACGCCCGGCACAAAACCATACGGGCCAAGGCGGGCACGGTCAGCTTTGCAACTTGTCTTGACCTGTAAACAGAGATCATAATGTCCGCGCAGGTCGAAATCACAGATCAGCTCAACCCTTGCGAAAGATGAGGCATATTAATGGTGGCACAGGTCAACACCGACCCAAGAAAAGCGTTCGAGGGCGCCTTGCGGATGTTCCAGAGCGGCGATTTTTCGGGGGCGGAACGGCATCTCAATCTTGCGCTCCACACGCATGCCAATGACCCCAATCTTCTGCGTCTTTTGGGCGCCAGCCTGATGAAACAAAGCCGCTATGCCGAGGCGCAGCGGCATTTCATCCATGTCACCCGCCTTGTTCCCAATTACGCGCCAGGCCACGAAAATCTGGGGGAATGCTATCTTTTGCAGGGCAAGGTGGAGGAAGCGATTGAGGCGCTCAAAATTGCCGCGCGTCACGATCCTGCATCCACCTCGATCAGCACCCGTTTGGGGGAATTGTTGTCCTTGGTCGGGCGCGGGGACGAATCGGACCAGGTGTTCGAGACCACAATGGAAAACAATCCCAATCGCGCCGCTTTGGTCGAAGCGATGGAACATGCCCGCAATGGCGATGATCAGGCGGCCGAACGGGCCTATCGCAAAGTGTTGCGCGCCAATCCCGAAGATGTCGATGCCTTGCGTATGCTGGGCGTGTTGAAGGCCAAGAACGAGCAATTCAACGATGCCGAGGCGCTGTTTCGACGCGCGGTGGAACTGGCCCCTGATTATTGGACGGCATGGGTCAATTTGGGCACCGCGCTCAACGAACAGCAGAAATTTGACAAGGCAGAGCAGGCGCTCAAGCGCGCATTGCAGATCAAGCCGGGCAATGTCCACACGCTGGAGCGGTTGGGCGCCAATTGCATGAATGACGGGCGGCTGGAGGAATCGGTTGATTGGCTCCAACAAGCCCTAGACCAGGACGAGAACCATTTTCCCGCCCTGTTGTGTCTGGGCCATGCGCTCAAAACCATCGGCAAACAGCAAGAGGCAATCGATGCCTATCGCCGCTGTGCGGTGTCAAAGCCCGATTTTGGCGAAGTGTATTGGAGCCTCGCCAATCTCAAAACCTTTCGGTTTGGCGATGATGAATTGGACGAGATGCACCGCCAATTGGCGATTGTCACTGACGATGATCCCAATGTCGATTCTGAAATATCCTTCAGCTTTGCGATCGGCAAAGCCTATGAGGATCGCAAGGATTACAAGCGCGCGTTTGAATTCTACCAGCGCGGCAATGAACAAAAGCGCCTCAACACCCAATATGACCCGATCGAGATGGAGGTGCAGATCGATCGCCTGATCGATGTCTTCACCGCCGATTACTTTGCCCAGCGCCAAGGTCAGGGCAATCCCGATCCCTCGCCGATCCTGATCGTGGGTCTGCCGCGCTCAGGTTCCACCTTGCTGGAACAAATCCTCGCCAGCCATTCTGAGGTCGAAGGGACCGCCGAGCTGCATTACCTGCTGCGCATTGCCAGCGAAACCGGCGCCACCCGCGCCGACGGGATCAAATATCCGCAAAGCATGCTCGAACAAGGGCCGCACCAATTGCATGGTCTGGGCGAGGAATATCTCGAAGAGGCGCAAATCCACCGCACTGACAAACCCTATTTCACCGACAAATTGCCCAACAATTTCACCGGTATCGGGTTTCTCCATTCGATCCTGCCTAATGCCAAAGTGATCGATGCAAGGCGCCACCCACTCGACAGCTGCCTTGGCACCTACAAACAGCTCTTCGCCAAGGGGCAACCCTTCTCCTACGACCTGTATGATTTGGCGCATTATTACATCCAGTATGTGCGCATTATGGAGCATTGGGACAGTGTATTGCCGGGCAAGGTGTTGCGCGTGCAATATGAAGACGTGGTGTCCGATCTGGACAGCCAAGCGCGGCGCATTGCCGCCCATTGCGGGTTGGATTGGGAAGATGCGATGCTGCGCTTCCATGAAACCAAACGCGCGGTCAAAACCGCCAGTTCAGAACAGGTCCGCCAGCCGATTTACAGCGGTTCGGTCAATCTGTGGCGCCATTACGAGGACGATCTGGCCGAGCTGATTGATTTTCTTGAACCGGTGCTGATGGATATGCCGGCCGAGGCGCGGCCCAAAATCCTCTCGCAATAAGCTTGGTGCGATTGGCTTGTGGCCTGCGCGATCCAGCCGCAGCCCAAACATCAGGGGCGATTATTGGGGCCAATCATAGGGCCAGATTTCCAGACCGTGGATGGCGTTGCGCACATCCATCGATAGATTGATCGCCTTTTCCGGCTTGCGCGTATCGAGATTGTAGATCGTGACCGTCGAGGGCGATGATCCCACCGCAATCTTGTTATCAGGCAGAACGCACAGGCCGCGTCCAAAACCCTGCCGCGCGACGCGGGTGTCGTCCATTTTGGTGTGGGTCAATTTGTGCGGGGCATATTTGGGCAGACGCATGGCGATTTTGCGCGCCGGGCTTTCGATCCGCACAACATCTTTCGCAGTGTCGTTGAAAATGATCCCGTCCTCAAACGGGCGGGCATTGTGCGTGCCTTCGGGCAAGGTCGACAAAACCCCGACATTGCGGCCATCAAAACGCAGCAGGCTCTTCATCCGCAAACCGCTGAAAAACATTCCGCCCTGCTCGCAATAGACGCTGTTGAGATGCAATTTGTTGAGCATGAGGGGGCCTTCTTCGCCCTGCGGATCGTAGCGCCGCGCGGCAAATCCGAGACCGTCGGTCTGCACTTGCAGGGCCCAGTTGAAGGTCCGCGCCTCCAGATCAAATCCGAGGATCGAATCGAACCCGGTCGAGGCGATAAACACATGCCGGCCAAACACGCTGATTTCATGGCAATGTTTGAGATATTCGTTTTTGAACGAAGCCACCAATTCAAACTTCTGGTTGAACTCGAACAATTCATCGCTGGCCGCGACCCAGATATGATCATTGTGAAACGCGATGCCGCGCAAACCCCGGTCCCAGCCGCGCCCCTGCCAATCGATATCCATCCGATTCCAATCGACCGGCTGGAGGATTTCATCAGTGTCGGTGTTGATCAGGTAAATGCCGCCATGGCTCTCGCCCTGATTGCTGCCCCGCACGACAGAAGTTGCGATAAGTGATGTCATGGAATGATGGTGTACTCAGTTACGCGGCTTGCGCCGGGACGTAATCAAAAATGAAGCTGATACGGTCCTCATCGCCTTTGTTGAGGACGCCGTGGCGTTTCTGATTGTTGATCTCATAGGCCTCCCCCACCTCCATAATATGGGGCCGGCCATCGATCATGAAGCGCACTTTTGAATTGGTCGTAATCGGGATGTGAATACGGTGCCCATGGTGGAAGCTGGGATGTTTGTCGGTATGGGTGGCGATGTGTCGCCCGGCCTTCAATTTGGCCGCCATTGCCCGAATAATCGTGCCGCCCGGATTGTAATGGTCGCCGATGATCTGGTGCATGACCGGGATCGCATATTGCGACAATCGATCCCACGAAGCTCCCTTCACCACATCCAGCTTGGGCCAATTATCGTGATCGCAAAAGATCATGATCAGGCTTTCGGTGTCGTTATGGACGTCGTTGAACTTGGTTTGGCGGATATCCTCCTCACGCCACGCCCGATCATCACACGATAAGATCGCCTCTTGCAGCGCCGCCATATCGACGGATCCAAGCTTTCGCATGGGTTTGCCGATGTCCATAGTTGAAACGCCCCTTGCAAATGGTGACGGCGTCACGCTTCCAAAGCGCGCGCGGCGAAGAGCCCTAGGCCTAATGCCTCAGCTTTTTCAAAGCAACTTTCGAATATGCGATCGTTGCAAATCCGCAACAAATATCAGCAAACTTGCCGTACCACAGACATTCCGAACAACCTTTTGAAAAAGGAACTTGTCGAAAAACGTGATCACAAGTTAGAAGGCTGTCATCAAAACTAGCGAGTCTCATACGTCCATAGATCCCGTCATCGAGGAGATTGCACAATGAACATCCTGAACAAGGCCACGTTAAGCCGACAATTTTCGGTCCTCGCAATTTCCGCCATGCTCGCTTTTCCGCACGCGGCCGCCGCGCAATCAGAAGCGGCAAGCGATGACGATGCAAATGATGAACGCCCCGCTGCCGGGCTTGGCAATATTGTTGTCACCGCGCGCAAACGCGAAGAATTCCTCCAAGACGTGCCAGTATCGGTGCAAGCCATCGGGAATGAGGACATCCGGGTTCAGGGACTGCGCGACTTTCAGGATTATGTCCGCGAGCTGACCAGCGTGTCGTTTGGCACCTCCTCCCCAGGGGCCACCACGATTGCCTTTCGCGGCGCGCTCTCGCAGCCGACCGGGTTCGACACGATCAGCTCCTCAGTGATGTATCTCGATGAAATTCCCATCACCCGCGACGGTCAAAACCCCGACGTGCGGTTGATCGATATTGAGCGGGTTGAGGCGCTCGCCGGACCGCAGCCGACCATTTATGGGGCCGGTTCGCAATCAGGTACGCTCAAGATCGTCACCAACAAGCCCTCGACCGAAGGGATGGAAGGGTTTGTCCAAGCGGGCCTATCCGCCACCGAAAACGGCGATCCCAGCTATGACATTCAAGGCGCGATCAACATTCCTCTGGTCGAAGACAAATTGGCGATCCGTCTGGTTGGCTTTTACGAACGCGAGGGCGGTTATATCGACAACGTGCTGGGCACGACGGCGGCATATTCTCCCAATAATGGCGACAGAGACAATGCCGACGTCGTCGCAAATGACATCAATGATTACACCGGTGGCGGCGGGCGCGCGACATTGCTGTGGGAACCCAATCCCGACTGGGCCATCACCGCCGGCGTGATCTATCAAGAATCGACCTTGGGCGCTCTGTTCGATTTCAATCCCGCCTTTGGCGACCTCAACACGATCAAATTCAAAGACGAGAAGCGCGAGGATGACTGGTACAATGTCTCCTTGACCATCCAAGGCGATATCGGGATCGGCGACCTCACTCTGGTTGGCGGCTATCACGACCGTAAGATCGATTACGACGTTGACAGCACGGCCTATATGACCGCCTATCGCGATGCGGGGCTGGGTCTGGCGGAATATTATCTGGGCGTGGCGCAATTCCCCGATTACGCGACCTGCGCCGCCTATTATGTGTGCTTCGTCAATTACAATGATTTTGGCCCCAATCCGACCGGCACGATCAAGCTTGATCAACGGATCAAATCCTACATTGCCGAAGCGCGTCTAACCTCGAAGTCTGACACGGACAGCCGGTTCAGCTGGTTGGTGGGCGCGTTTTACGAGCGCACCAATAACAATTGGGACTACATCTCCGAGGTTGACGATTTCGCGCAATTTGGCGGCGATGGCGCGATCTTCACCTATTACGGTGTGGAGCCAACCAATGTCTGGTTCGATCAAGGTTTCCGCGAGGGCTTCGATTATAACGGGTTCCCGGGCAACGAATTTAACGGCTATCGCGGCGACATCGAAAGCTTTGCGGTGTTCGGCGAACTGACCTTTGACATCACCCCCAGGCTTTCGATCACGGGCGGTGGGCGTTGGTTCTCGACCGATTTCCGGGTGGCGGAAAACTCGCTGTTTGTGGATACGGTGTCGGATAATTTCGATGTCTCACGCAAAACCGAAGACACCGCCTTCCGAGCCAATATCACCTACCGGCCAACCGATGATATCTTGACCTATTTCACCTATTCCGAAGGGGTCAGGATCGGCGGTAGAAATGGCGGCGTTCAAACCCCCGCCGCGGCGGCTATCGCGCCCGAAGAATTCGACAGCGACAAGCTGTTCAATTATGAAATCGGGGTCAAATCGACCTTTGCCGGCGGGCGCGCTATCTTCAATGCATCGGCGTTTATGATGAATTGGAAAGATTTCCAGATTCAGGCGATCTTGCCGATTGCAGGCTCCTCGATTGTCAATGCCGGCAATGCTTCGATTGACGGGATTGAAGCGCAGCTAGCTTTTGTGCCTACAACAGGGCTCGAATTGTCGGCTGCGGTGACCTATCTCGATGCGCGCATTGATGATGATATCGTTCTCGCCAATGGCGCGGTGATTGCGGGTAATGCGGGCGATCCTTTGCCCGCAACGCCCGACCTGAAATGGAGCGCGAGCGCACAATATACCGGCGATTTGAGCGATTCACTGGAATGGTACACCCGGTTTGACTTCAGCTACACCGGATCTTCGGTCAATGGGACCAATGCGTCGGTGCAATTGTTTGGCGCCGGGGTCACTGTGCCACAAACCCAGCCATCATATGCGCTGGGCGATTTTAGTATCGGCGTGAATGCGGATTCGGGCTGGTCGGTTTGGGCCTCGGTTAACAATGTCTGGGACGAACGCGCGATCACCTATATCTGGCCGCGTTTCTCGGACAATCGGGTGTTCACTGTGCGACCGCGTGAATTCCGGCTGGGGGTCTATAAATCCTTCTAAATCGTCCGCAATTTTAGGTGCGGACCCGCAAAGTCGACTTTACTTTTCAGACTGGGCAAACAGACATTGCTCAGGTGCTTATCAAAGGGCGTCCCAAACCTTTGATCTGTGCCTGAGCAATATCTGTTTTCAACCTTTCGAAAAGCGAGCTTGTCAGTCCGATGTCTAGTTCCTGGATTTTGCTCTTTTCCTGTCCTGATGTAGCCGGCGTTCAGGCGTTCGTGGCCAATTTCGTATTCGAGCAGGGCGGCTTTATCGACGAGGTCAAAGCCCACAGCGATGCCGAGAGCGGATTGTTTGTCTCGCGGATCGAATTCCACGCCGAAAACGCAGAGACCTTCAACATCGCAAAGGTCCGCAAAGCCTTCGCATCAGAAGCCAAAAAGTTCGGCATGGATTGGTCGATCACCCCGACCAATGAAAAAGTGCCCACCGTCATCGCGGTCTCGAAATCGGGTCACTGCCTCAACGATCTGCTTCATCGGTGGAAAATCGGGGCCTTGCCGATCGATATCCGGGCGATTGTCTCCAACCATCAGGATATGCGCGCAATGGCCGATTTTTACGGCCTGCCCTATCACCATATCCCGATCTCGAAAGAGACCAAGATGGAGAGCGAGGCCGCGTTCCTGAACGTCATTCAAGAGACCGGCGCCGAACTCACCATTCTGGCGCGCTATATGCAGGTTTTATCGGATGGATTTGCGGCCAAATTGTCGCGCAAATGTATCAATATCCACCATTCTTTCCTGCCCAGTTTCAAAGGGGCCAAACCCTATCATCAAGCCTATCAGCGCGGGGTGAAGCTGATCGGGGCAACCGCACATTACGTAACCTCGGACCTCGATGAGGGGCCGATTATCGAACAGGATGTGGAGCGGGTGAACCATTCACAAACCCCGGCGCAATTGGTCGAACAGGGCCGCGATATCGAAGCGCGGG
The DNA here is from genome assembly GCA_013214365.1 of Erythrobacter sp. GTDB lineage: Bacteria > Pseudomonadota > Alphaproteobacteria > Sphingomonadales > Sphingomonadaceae > Erythrobacter. The sequence goes on along the minus strand of JABSPI010000026.1, from coordinate 4,779 downwards.
TTTTGTCACGCGCGGTCAAATGGCACGCAATGCGCCGGGTTGTGATGATTGGATCGCGCACTGTCGTCTTGCAATAATTGGCGCGTGCGTGCGCGATCGCTATGACCGGTCTATCCAGATGGGTTTGAATGGCAGCTGAGGATTTCAAATGAACGCGGTAACAATTGGCGGCGGACCCAAGAAAATCCTCTACACGCTCGATACGGCGCGCAAGATTGGTTTGCGCAATTCAGCTAAGGCGTTGAGCGCGAAAAATGCCTGCAAAGCCTGCGCGCTGGGCATGGGCGGGCAGGCCGGCGGCATGACCAATGAAATGGGCGAATTCCCATCGGTCTGTAACAAGAGCGTGCAGGCGCAATCGACCGATATCCAACCGCCGATACCGCATGAAGTGTTCGGCCACACGCTGCCCGAATTCCGCGAGCTGAGCGCGCGCGAAATTGAACGTCTTGGCCGGCTCAACACCCCGATTTACAAACCCGCCGGCGCCGCCCGGTTTGCCCCGATCAGCTGGGATGAGGCGCTCGCTCTTGCTGCGCGCAGGCTGAAAGCAGGCAATCCTGATCGCAGTTTCTTTTACACCTCGGGGCGATCTTCGAACGAGGCGGGGTTTATCTTTCAATTGCTGGCGCGGCTCTATGGCACCAACAATGTCAACAATTGCTCCTATTATTGCCACCAGGCGACCGGGGTCGGGCTGGGCGCGACGATTGGCACCGGCACCGCGACGGTGGAGCTTGCCGATCTGTCAAAATGCGATTTGGTGATCCTGATCGGGGCCAATCCATCCTCCAACCATCCGCGCCTTATTCACCAGCTCAAAAATTTGCGCGAACGCGGCGGCGAGGTGATCGTGATCAACCCGGCCAAGGAACCGGGCCTGGTTAAATTTGCGGTTCCCAAAAGCCCCAAATCGCTGCTCACAGGGGGCACACAGATCGCCTCGATCTATCTTCAGCCCAAAATCGGCGCCGATATTGCCCTGCTTAAAGGCATCGCCAAAGCGGTGTTGGAAATGGGCGGGCAAGCCGATGATTTCATTGACCAATACACCGAAGATTACGACACCTATCTGAGCGATATACGGGCCACGCAATGGGATGAAATCTGCGCGCGCAGCGGCATTGCACAAGACCAGATAGAGGCAGCCGCGCAGGCCTATTGCCGCTCACAATCTACTGTATTTGCATGGGGCATGGGCATGACCCACCATTTGCACGGGGTCGACAATGTCGAGGCGATCTCGTCGCTGGCTTTGCTGCGCGCGATGATCGGGCGGCCGGGTGCGGGATTATTGCCCCTGCGCGGCCATTCCAATGTGCAAGGGATCGGCACAATCGGGGTCAAGCCGGTTCTGGCCGATGACGTCATCGCCAAGATCGAGGCGCATTACGGCGTGTCGCTGCCCGATAAAAGCGGGATGGACACCATGGCTTGTATGCAAGCGGCCGCGCGCGGCGAAATTGACAATGCGGTGATCATGGGCGGCAATTTATATGCCGCCAACCCCAATTCGCGCTTTGCGCAAGCCGCGCTGGACCGGATCGGTTTCAAACTGTTTTTGACCACCACGCTCAATATGGGCCACGTTCATGGATGCGATGAAAGCGAGAGTTTGATTTTGCCGGTGACCGCGCGCGACGAGGAATTTGAACCCACCACGCAGGAATCGATGTTCAATTTCGTCCGGTTGAGCGATGGCGGGATCGACCGGCTCGACGGGGTCCGCCCCGAAAGCTTCATTCTGGCTGATCTGGCCGAACAATTGGTCGGCGATCACCCGGTCGATTTTCAGGCCTTCAAACGCCATAGCGAAGTGCGCAAAGCGATTGCGGAGATCGTGCCGGGGATGGAGGATCTGGCCCATATCGATGTCGCCAAGCGCGAATTTCACATCAAAAACCGGATCAAACACAGCCCGCATTTCAACACCAAATCGGGCAAAGCGCGCTTCAAAACCCACCCGATCCCCGCGGATCGCAGTGCCGAGCGCGGCTTTACCTTGTCCACCGTGCGCAGCGAGGGGCAATTCAACTCGATCATATACGAAGAAAGCGACAGCTATCGCGGCACCGATACGCGGTGGTCGGTCTTGATGAATCCGGCCGATCTGCACGCTCTGGCGCTGGAGCCGGGCGAGACGGTCGATCTGGTCTCGGAAAATGGCGAAATGCGCGCGGTTGTGCCGCATCCTTTTGACCTGCCGCGCGGCGATGTCCTTGCCTATTACCCCGAAGCCAATCCGCTATTGGGCACCCAAGTGGATGAGCGCAGCCGCACGCCCTCGTTCAAATTCACCCGTATCGATATCCGGCCCAGCCAGATGAGTTAGCCAAACCAAGAGACGCGTACCTAGACCAAATTGCCCCGCGATTGCCCCGCCAAAGCGTGCCGGTGAAGCCCCGCCCCAGCGCATTGGACCGCGCTTAGGGCAACGCCGTTCAAATCGCTGCAAATACGTAAACCGGGTTTTGCGAAAAAGCTGCAAATCGCACGGATATCCAACATCCGTCAGTGGCTAAAAACATACGAATTCTGGTCGCTTAGGCCAGTTTGAATGCAAGCTTTTAATGGGACCGTCTTTGACGCGAGCTTGCGCCCATATCGCCTTTGTTCACATCGGCAAAGGCGAAGATCATNAGCGTCCACCAGATGCGCGGCTTGGCCAGACCAGCCGCCATNGGGAACTATTGCCCATTACAGGCGTAGATCACGCAAGAAACAACAAGCGCTTATGTGGATCGGCGCAACTTTATGGGAGTTCCCAAAATCGCCTCGTCCGCAATTATCGATCGCCCTCAGTATGCGCTGAGCATTTCCAACCAAGCGGTTCACGCGCGCATGCGCGAAGAATGCGCGCGCAATCCTGGCCAATTTCACGGTGACATCGCCAAACGCCAGATCTGCTGGTTGTTGCCCGATCGCAATGTCTGGGCCTTTTTCGATGACACAGCATCGGGTTGGCGCGGATGGGATGCGACCACTGGCGCGCCGGTTACGTTGGACCTGCCGGGGGATTACGAACCGTGGGACCGCGCGTTCAACGATGACAATCCGCCCAATTGGCGCTGGTTCGAAGGGGGGCTAACCTCGACCGCATTCAACGAAGTGGATCGTCATGTCCTGTCCGGGCACGGCGATGAAGCGGCGTTGATCTTCGAAGGCGACCGCTGGAACATGGCCAGCGAAGGCGGGCGCGGCGGCCCGGTTGATGCCGCGATCATCTCACGCCGCAAATTGCTGCTCGAAAGCGCCAAATGCGCGCTCGCGCTCAAGGCGTTGGGATTGCAAGCGGGCGACCGGATCGCATTGAACATGCCCAGCATCGCCGAGCAGATTTACTGGACCCAAGCGGCCAAACGCATCGGCGTCGTCTACACCCCGGTGTTTGGCGGATTTTCCGACAAAACCCTGTCCGATCGCATCGCTGATGCCGGTGCGCGCGTCGTGGTGACCGCCGATGGGTCCTATCGCAATGCGCAAATGGTGCCGTTCAAGCCGAGTTACACCGACCCTGCGCTCGACAATTTCCTCGACCTTGGGGTGGCGATGGAATTGCTGGGCAAGGCGCTGGCCGATCCCGCGCTCGGCGTTGCATCTGCGCACAGCGCCGCGATCACCGAGACAGTGGCCGAATTGCTCGATGGCGAGGTCACGGTGGAACGCTCCGATGTGATGCGCGGCGTGGGCAAAGCGCTCAGCGCGATTGCCAGCGGCGAGGCCCCCGGCGGTCCGATGACCCCGCGCCAATCGGCCCAATTGCGCATCGCCATCGCCAGCGCGCTGGTCGATTCCCCGCCGCGGGTCGATGCAGTGGTGGTGGTCAAACACACCGCCCAGCCTGACCTGCCATGGAATGCCGCGCGCGACCATTGGAGCCATGATCTGACCGATGCAGCGTGCGACGAATTGCTTGCAGCAGCCCGCGCTGCAGGTTTTGACGTCACCGACGAGGCCGATCTCTACGCCTTGTCAGACCGCGATTTCGTGCGCGCGATCTGGGCCGGATCGCCGGTTCTGGCGCTTGATGCCGAATATCCCAATTTCATTATCTACACCTCGGGCTCGACCGGCAAACCCAAAGGGGTGGTGCATGTCCATGGCTATGCCGCAGGTGTGGCCGCGACCATGCACAGCGCATTCGGCGCCGAGGGCGGCGATGTCATGTATGTTGTGGCCGATCCGGGCTGGATCACCGGGCAAAGCTACCAGATCGCCGGCGCGCTTCTGGCGCGGGTGACCACTATTATCACCGAAGGCTCGCCGGTTTTTCCGCATTCGGGCCGGTTTGCCTCGATCATTGAACGTTATGGGGTGAACATTTTCAAAGCCGGGGTGACGTTCCTCAAATCGGTGATGCAAAATCCGGAAAATCTGAAAGATATCCTGCGCTACGATTTGTCGAGCCTGAAGGTCGCGACCTTTTGCGCCGAACCGGTTTCGCCCGCGGTGCAAGCCTTTGCGATGGAGCACATCACACCGCGTTACATCAATTCCTACTGGGCGACCGAACATGGCGGAATGGTGTGGACCCATTTCGCCGGGGCCAGCGCAGGCGCGGGCGATGGATTTCCGTTGGAACCCGATGCCCACACCTATCCCCTGCCGTGGATCATGGGCGATGTCTGGGTCGAGGACAATGATGCGATCATGGATCTGGGCGGTGATGACCCCGCATTGCCGCACACCGCGCGTTACACCCGGCCCGGCGATGCCGGCGGGGTCTCATGGCGGCGGGCGCAGACGGGGGAAAAGGGCGAGATCGTCATCGCCCTGCCC
>JABSPI010000251.1 GCA_013214365.1 Erythrobacter sp. | reverse complement strand
CTACAACCGATAAATCAATTGATACAAACACTGCCACCGGTAGTTCAGTTCAAAAGATGTTGGATAAGCTTTCTAATGATCCGAATGGTTACGCTAAGTATGTGGCATTCAAGAAAAAACACAAACTTTAAGGATACAAAATGAGCTTAACAGAAGGTAAACTGGTAAATTACGCAATTGACGAGGTTGTTAAAACCTTAGAAACAATTGAAACTTTTACCGACATGGCCCAGACTTACAACCAGTCTGGAAGAGATTTGCAGCGCGGTAATAACACGTGGTGGAAACCTATCGAGCAGCAATCACGCACGCAAGATGGCTGGGATATTACAGGCAATGAGGACGGTATCATCGAATTATCTATACAGGGTAATCTTGGCGATCCTTCTAACGCATATTTCGGCTTACGTGCTGATGATGTCCGTGATGAAACAAGTTACCGCCGTAAGATTCAATCTTATGCCAAACGTTTAGTTGGTGAGGTTGAGGAACGCGGATTGGAGAGAGCTGTAAAAGGTGGTGCCTTTGCGGTGACTGATTCTAACGCTATCGGGTCCACTAACTTTACGTTATGGGATGCACTAGGCGCGGCAGAGGATAAAATGTTTGATCTTGAATATGCCAAAAGTAAAGGCGTGTGTGCTTGGTTAAACTCAGCTGATTATCGCGCAGGTGGTAAAGAGCTGACGCAATCAACAGCTAACTATTCAGGAAAATTGCCTGATGATGCTTACAACAAAGGGTTACTTCAACAGCAAGTTTCTGGTATCTCAAACGTTTACAAGCACAATAGATTACCTGTAATGACTGCACAAAGTGTTGTTTTAACTGTTAACGGCGCACAAACATTCGTACCGATTTCAACTGAAGTTTCACCAAGTGGCACTGAAGTTCCTTTTGATAATCGCTTTGCTACCCTGACAGTAACAGGCACGGCGGCAAGTGTTAATATTGGTGACAAGTTTAGTATTGCAGGAATGAAAGCGGTATCACGTGATGGTAAGATTGAATCAGGTGATGACATGACTTTCTCGGTTCAAGCTATCAATGGTCAAGTATTAACTATTTCGCCGCGACCTTACGCATGGGATGAAAGGCCAGTAGCAGACGGTGGTTCGGGTGTGTTAAGTCGAGATGAAGCAGCTTATTCTAACGTTTCAACTGCATTTAATAACGCTGACACGCTTGTGTGGTTAAACACTACCGCAGGTAAAGCAAACGTTATTATGACCAAAGATGCAATGGTATTAGCATCTAGTCCTATTCCAACCGACCATGAATTATTCGCTGATTTGCGTACCAAGTCATTCTCAGCAGGAAAGATCAACGGTATTATTGGTTTTGAGAGCAGCTTAGGCAGCTTGACAGGTCAATGTCGTATTGCCATTTGGTATGATTGGCAGATTGAGAAGCCTGAAGAAATTGGCATATTAATGGGGGGTCAGGTTTAATGTCTGATAAATCAAATGAGTATCCTAAAACTTTAACCAGGAAAGATGGGGATTATTCCATTGTCCTGAACGAAGTTAGAGTGTACTTTGATATTATTACGGCTAATGATGTGAGTGAAGAAAAAGCATTTAAAAAAAGCGGTTGGTGCAATGGGGTTGAGGAAGCGTTTAAACCTAAACGTAAAAAAGCCCCGAAGGATGACGAAAAGCCTATTGATATCGACAGTTCACATAATGAACAAGCTGATTAATTAGTCAAACAATGATAAACTAAGGGAGGTAAAACTCCCTTTTTTGTTGGTGAAATATGATAAAACTTGAAATATTAAAGATGGCATTCAGGAAATTAAAGGTTAAAGGCGCTAGTTCTGATCCTTCCCTTCCTCAATATCCTGATGCGCTAATCGACCTTGAGGCTATGATGGCTGAATTAGATGCCACTCCATCAATAAGCACCGGGTATAATTCCACTGGCTTTAATGCGGAATTAGACGAGGAATCAGGATTGACTATTGAAGACCTGAACACTATTGCTTGTGGGCTAGCTGTTCGGATTGGTGGCGATTATGGTATAGAGGTTCCTTTCCTTGTTGGGAAAGGTTACAGCACAGGCGTTCGTAAAATGTTTATCCGTGGTGCTATCTTGCCAATCGTGAAATACACCAACAGAACGCCAAGAGGTTTGGGTAATACATCGAATAACGTTTACAGTAATTCCAGATCTAACCTGTATTACAACGGCTCTAAAACTTCATCAAATGCCGATCATTATAGCGTTGATTCATTCATTAACTTACCTGTCGATTTCACGGCATGGGTATTAGACGAAGTGTTAACCAATGTTGTATGGGTATCAGAGAACAGTAAAATTAAAATAGAAAATCAAACTTTCACCGATAAAGTGGCAACGGCAAAGTTAACGTTTACTAATGCCGGGGTTTATAAAATACAAGTAACCGGCACCACAGCGACAAAGCAGAAAGTTTTTGATTTCGATTTCGCTATACATGATAAATTGGAGGGCTAAAGATGACTATAAGCGCGACTTTATCAGCTACAGGGCTGGATATTATAAATAAAGCCGGTGTGATACTTGGAATAAAAGACAAGGTTCTTCCGTTAAGTTCAGAAGATAGAAGTTCTTTGTTTTCAGGATTAAACTATTTAGTAAAAACACTACAAGTTAATTATCATTTGTGGACTGAAACACAGGCGGTAATACCATTGCAACTAGGCGTTAGTGAATACAAACTAGGTCCAGGTGGTACGGTGGCAGTTAATAAAGATGAATTCTTAAAACTAACTACAGATACCATAACGCCAATCGGTTTTACTTTAAATGTGACCGGGGCGATAAATAGCGGGGATAACATAGGAATAATTCACGCATCGGGCTCTGTTCAATGGACCACTGTTGCTAGCTATACCGCTGGCGCAGTTATAATTGATGATGTATTAACGGCTATTGTTCCTGCCTCATCAACTGTTTACGTGTACGCCAACATCATAGAGCGCCCCGTAAAAATAGTTAATGGTCGGTATCAATCTGGTTTAACCTCGATGAAACTGCCAACAACAAAATGGAACTCAACACAATTTTATGAATCTGATGACTCAGAAACGGGATCGGTTCAAGCTTGGTTTTACTCACCGCAACTAGTTAACGGCACGTTGTCTATTTTCAAAAAGCCAGTAGACAATAACGCACTACTTAATATTACATACATTCGCCCGATCAATGTAACTAGTGACAATGGAGACAGTGTAGACTTTCCGAGTGAATGGTTTTTACCATTAACCTATATGTTGGCTGAACAGTCTTTAACTGAATTCACAACTCCCGATCAAGCGGCGGAGGAAATAAAAGCACTTTCAGCTAAGTACAGCGCTATAATTGGTATTGTACCTCTTGGCAAATTACAACCAAAACCGGAGGCAGGCGCATGAGACTAGAGCCAAAAGAGATCCCGCTAGGTAATGGATTTTATGTAAGTGAATCGCTACCTGTATCGCATCAACTTTGTCAAAATCTATTCCCTAATTACCCAGAGTCAGACGCTAGTTCTGTAACTCAGCTATTTACAAGGTTGGGATTAAAAGAAATTTTAACAACTCCGGGCGGTGAAGTTAGTCGGGGCGTTAGGGTGATGTCTGGAATACCTTATTTTATAAACGGAAATACGTTATGGAGATTAAACAGGTTAGTCGATTCTTTTAGTAATGAAACATTCACAGTTGATAACTTAGGAACTATAGCGGGTACGGGGCTTGTTAGTTTAGCTGATAGTGGAACACAATTAGGGATAGTTGTACCAGGAACCAACACGGCTTACATGTATTCTGATTCAGCAGGGCTCGTACAAATAACTGATTCGGAATTTATACCGTCCCCTGCAACAATGGTTAATAGTGTTGTTTTTATAACAGGTGTATTTATATTTGGCGCAGATCAGGCTATCGTTTTCGAGTCTGACACAAACGATGGCTTGAGTTATGATGCGGCAAACTTCTTTATCTATGGGAATGCTAAAAATAATATTGTAGGGTTACACGAATACAACGAGCAACTATTTGTTTTTTCTGATATCAATTGCGCGGTGTATGCACCAACAAACCTTAATGAGTTAGGCGCATTATTTACCAAGGTTAAAGGGTATGAGTTCACTAAAGGATTATCTAGCCAGTTCGCGATATATGACTTGGGCGAGTCCTTTGTCATGATGGGGCAGGGGTTTAACGAAACTCCTAAAATATACCAGTTTACCGGCAATGAATTCACGCCAATATCAACGACATCTATTGAACAGATATTAGAGCGGTACACCAGTGAAGAAATAAAAAAAGCATTTGGATTTAATTACACTTTTAGGGGTGAAACATTCGCAGTATTCAGCATGAAAAATAACACTTTTAAATATTGCATGAAAGCAACAAAGATGGCCGGTAAAAAGGTATGGGTAGAGGATAGATCGGAAAACCTAGCAAATAAGGATAGGTGGCGTGTTAATGGATTAGTTACTGCTTACGATAGATTGTTGTGCAGTGATAGCGAAGGAGGGTTAATAGGTGAGTTGGCAGAAGGTGAGCGAACAGATTACGGTAACTTAATTCGTTATGATTTTTCTTTACCTCCTATTAGTAGTGGCACCAAGGAAATTTTTTACAGATACTTCCTACTAGAAGTTGAGGCAGGTTTAGCGACTGGTGATGATGAGTTAGATGTTGAAATGAATTATTCTGATGATGGCAAGGTATTTCCTGATAATGGTTGGCGAACGAGGGGTATGGGTTTAAAGGGTGAATACCAAAGGATTTTAAGATGGTCAAACTTAGGTAGAAGTCGGACACCTCGCACTTTTCGCTTCCGAATGACTAAACCGGGTAAATATGTAATAATAAGGGCATGGGTGGGCGTTGATGGCAATTAGTGAATTAAATATAGGTACTGAGGTGGTAGGAGAGAACCGGAAACCTAAAAGGTTATTTTTTACGGTTATTTCTAGTTTGATATCATTTATTAATAACGCGCCGGTAATATTGGACAGTTCAGGCAGTCCCGAGGGGGTTGTGACAGGTAAGTTTAAAGACCAATATTGGGACACTACAAGCGACAAATTATATTTAAAATCAACTGCAACAGGGAATACAGGATGGATACTAATCAACTAGTTAACGGATACGATAAGCAAAAAGAGCTTAACCGAATACAAGTTAAAGGTTTGCTTAGTGGCGAGTTAAAAGAAGCTGATACAGTTTTAACGAATTTCTTCGCTAAAGGTCTTTATGCTAGGCAGTTGTTTATACCAAAAGGAACGACCATAACGGGATGTATGCACCGCTTTGATGGGCTTACTATTATGTTAAGCGGTGATATTGAAGTATATGACGGTGACAAGGTAGAAAGAATAAACACTCCATTTATTAAAGTTTCACCACCTGGTACACAAAGATCATTTTACGCGCTAGAGGATACTGTTTGGGTTTGTATTCACCCGACAAATAGCAAAGACGTAGACGAAATAAAAGAAGAGTTTATAACTGACAATGTTAATGACATTGTAATGCTGGAAGAAATCAAAAGGTTAAGGATTGAATTATGAGTTGGGTAATTACGGCAACGGTAGGTTTGAAATTATTTGGGGATTACCAAGCCAATAAACAACAAAAAAAGCAAGCTAAAGCAGCAGCGGCGGCAACTGAAAGGGCTGGTAATTTAGATTCTGTAGCTAGACAAAAAGCTATAGGGGTTATTAACGAGACTTACCCGTCTGCTATTGCAACGTTTAACGATACCATGCGGAACACGTTAGATATGTTTCAACAAGCGCAAATTTCTTCTAGTGAATTATTGACTAACTCAGCAGAAAACGTTGAGCGGATGATATCACAAGGCGGACAAAACGCATTACATGCAATGCTTGGGCTACCAGCACCAGCACAAAACCAACCTGTCGATCAACAAGGTAACACTGAGGCGCAAAGCCGAGAGTTAAGTGGTGTAAAGCCGACTATGCCAGAATCACAAACAAGCCAAATGCCAAAAACATTCGCTCAGACTGATGGTACTTTCCGTATGGGTGGTCAGCAACAGATGATCAACCAACCTGATCAAGCAGTACAAGGTCAAGTGGCACAAGAGCCAGTTAGATCAATGGGAATGGATGATTTTACCCCTCAAAAGTTCATGGGTCGTGACCCAGGCAGTGATGAGAATATGATGCGTATTCGGGATGCACAAGAGAGGAACCAAGCCCAACAAGCCCAACAAGCCTCACCTGT
>JABSPI010000250.1 GCA_013214365.1 Erythrobacter sp. | reverse complement strand
CTCAATTCCGGTAAAGCCGGGGCATTACACGCCCGCGATCGAACATCCGGCAGTTGTGCGAGTGGTGGCTTTGTCTGGTGGTTATTCAACCGACGATGCATGCGAGCATCTTGCCAACAACCCGGGCATGATCGCCAGCTTCAGCCGCGGCCTTTTGCAAGATTTGCGCAAAGGTCAATCGGCAGAGGAATTTGATGCCACGCTGAGCAAAGCGATTGATCAGATCCAAGCCGCAAGCGTCGCGGGCTAAGCCGAGAACCGGTGATTACCGGTCCCGCTCTATCGCCGGGGCATAGCGGATATCGAGCCTATATTCGTCCAGCCGCAGCGCGCCGCGATCGCGTGGCCGTGTGCCCGGATCAACCAGGGTGAGATATCCGCCGGGCACTTTTGTCGGTATGCCAAGCCGCAAAACCGCCTCTTGCATTATTCCGTCGGCGTAGACGATCACCGATACACGCATGTCTTGGGGGCGGTAACAAAAGCGTGGATCGGAGCAGCGTTGGTCGCGAATAACGCCGATCGGGGTGACTTCGAGCGGTCCGATTTTAGCTCGTTCGAAAAATGCGATCGTTTGGCTCGGGCGCGGAGCGGCTTGGCTCGCCAAGTTCGTTTGGGCAAGGACAGGCACAGCTAAACTTGCGCCCAGTCCGGCCAGCATGGCCACGCGAACGGTGAGCATATCAACTTCTCCTCGCGATAATTTATACCACAATCCGGCACTTCGAGGGGCAATCGGGCAAATATGTCCCGCGCTCGCATATAAAGGGCCATTGGCGCATCGCGGAGCGGTCGCTAAAGGCTGTTGGTATGAGCGACACAGCAACCCAACTTTATCTCATTTCTCCCCTCGAAGTCGGCGGTGACTTTCCGCAGCGGCTTGAGCGCGCTCTTGGTGCCGGTAAGGGCCTTGTGACTGCGTTTCAGTACCGCGTTAAAGGCCTTGACCAACACGAAGCCGCGCGTCTTGCAGCTCCGTTGCAGGATATCTGCGCTGCTCATGACGTTGCGTTCATCGTCAATGACAGTGTGCCCCTTGCCAAGCGGCTCAAGGCGGATGGGGTCCATTTGGGGCAGGATGATGGAGACCCTAAGCAAGCGCGCGAGGCATTGGGGCGCGACGCTCAAATCGGAGTGACGTGTCACGCGTCCATGCATCTGGCTATGGAAGCGGGCGAGGCAGGTGCAGATTATGTGGCTTTCGGCGCCTTCTTTGAGTCAACGACCAAGGATAAGGGCGACGCGGAAAGGCCCACAATCGATATGATCGAGCGTTGGGTGCAATTATTTGAGATCCCGCTGGTTGCGATTGGGGGGATTACACCTGAAAATTGCGGCCCGCTGGTCGAAGCGGGCGCGGATTTTCTCGCTGTATCGGGCGCGGTCTGGAACGGTGATGAAGTGGCCGCGATCGAGGCATTTACCAAGCAATTGGGATGAAATGGATTTTTGCAGCGCTGGCGGCAATCGCTCTATGGCTCGCAGCCATCGCCTTATGGATAGGCACCGGCCCGATCGAAGATCCAACTGACACCGGCGATGTCGCTATCGTCCTTGGCGCGGCGGTTTTTACCGACAAACCTTCCCCGGTTTTTGCCGCGCGCATCGACCACGCGGTTGAACTCTACAATTCAGGGCGAGTGAAGGGCATAATTTTCACCGGAGCGCGGTCTAAAGAAGACATCCTTTCCGAAGCCGGTGCGGCGCGCAGCTATGCGATTGCAGCAGGCATACCGGCGAACGATATCTCGGTAGAGGAGCGCTCGCGCACCACGCGGCAAAACCTGATCGAAGCGCAGCGTTTGATGCAGGCTGGCGGGCACCGCTCGGCGCTGATTGTCTCTGACTCTTTGCATCTGCGCCGCGCCCATCTGATGGCGGGGGAACTTGGTATCAATGCCCGGACAAGCGCGACGCAGACGACCCGCTATCGCACATGGTCGACACAAGCGCCGTTTCTAGCGCGCGAGGTCTATTTCTTACACCATTATTGGGTGTTCGGGGCGTAGCGCTTGCTTGCGCGGGTTAACGCCCGCCCGGCAGCCTTGTGCACAGCAGGTTGCTCGGATCGCCTCCATCAGTCAGCTTGCGTAGCTGATTGTCGCCCATGCGGGTGAAACGCTCCCCCTTCTTGGGGCCACGAGTGAATTCCAAATCATTTCCGCGCATTATGTATGTGCCGGAACCCATATCGCTGACATAGCGAGAGGCGGTGGAAATGCGAAAATTCTCCTGCTCCACCTCAATAGTGGCGGGGCCGCCCGCATCACCCGGCAGCGCACAGCGATATTCACCATGAGGCATCGTGCCCAGCGCGCCTTCAGGCGGCATTGGTGCCTTGGCGGTTTCAACCTGACCAGAAGCCGGCACCGTACCCGCAATAATCGCTGCGGTGAGCGTGAGAATCACTATGTGCGCTGCTTTCATCTTCGGGTCTTTCCAATCTATGCGATGAATAGCACTCCGGCGTTAAGGTGACCACGCTATTAACCATGCCTTTTTGCAGAGCGCTCGCTGCCCGTTGGCAGTGTGCTCTCGGTAAGCTTGCCGTGCGAGCCTCAAACCGCTATTGGGCCGCATCATTCCACGGCAGAGCGATCTTGAAGATCTTGCGCGCCGCACCATTCAAAGAAAGCACACGGCCATGAAGATCAGCGGCGTCGACATTCGTCCCGGCAATATCATCGAATACGAAAAGGGTATCTGGAAAGTCGCCAAGATCCAGCACACCCAGCCGGGCAAGGGCGGTGCCTACATGCAGGTCGAGATGAAGAACCTGCAGGATGGCCGCAAAACCAATGTGCGTTTCCGCAGCGCCGATACGGTTGAGAAGGTGCGCCTCGACACGCAGGAATATCAATTCCTCTACGAAGATGGCGATATGCTCGTTTTCATGGACACAAACACCTACGAACAGATCAACCTGCCCAACGATCTTTTGGGGGATGCTCGGCCGTTCCTTCAGGACGGGATGCAGGTGATGTTGGAATTGTGGGAAGAGAAGCCGATCAGCGTGCAATTGCCCAGCCAAATCGAAGCTGAAATTGTCGAGGCTGACGCAGTGGTGAAGGGCCAGACCGCGTCATCGAGCTATAAGCCGGCCGTGCTCGACAATGGTGTTCGCATCATGGTTCCGCCGCATATCGAAAGCGGCACGCGCATCGTGGTCGATGTCTACGAACAAACTTATGTCGGGAAGGCGAGCTAACTCACTATGTCGATGTTTTCCGGCCTGGTTCGCGTTATGGAACGCGCTGCGCGCAAAGCGGGTTCGCGCTTGCGCCGTGATTTTGGCGAAGTTGAACATTTGCAGGTCAGCCGTAAGGGGCCGGCGGATTTCGTCTCCAAAGCCGATATGCGCGCCGAGCGGGCGATTTATGACGAACTGCTCCATGCACGTCCCGATTGGGGCTTTGTCATGGAAGAGGCAGGGGTCATCGAAGGCGATGACAGCAAGCCGCGCTGGATCGTCGATCCGCTCGATGGGACCAGCAATTTCCTCCACGGGATCCCGCATTTCGCGATCAGCATTGCGGTTCAAGAACCGCGTCTCGATGGCAAGGGCTGGGATGATGTGACCGCAGCCGTCATCTATGACCCGATCCAGGATGCAACCTATTGGGCGGAGAAAACCCGCGGCGCATGGCTGCAAGATGCACGATTGCGGGTGTCGGGGCGCCGCACTTTGTCCGATGCCCTGATCGCGACCGGTATCCCCTTCCAAGGTCATGGCGACTTTGCCGAGTGGAGCCGAATTTTTGGCGCCATCGGTCCAGAGGTTGCCGGGATCCGCAGGTTCGGCGCGGCCTCGCTTGATCTGGCCTATCTGGCGCAAGGGCGCTTTGACGGGTTTTGGGAAAGCGGTCTCAACGATTGGGACACGGCGGCAGGATGTCTGTTGGTGCGCGAGGCGGGCGGCTTTGTGAGCGATTTTCGCGGCCGCTCAAACCCGATCCATTCCAAGCAAATTCTCGCAGCCAATGACGCGCTGCATTCCAAGCTGCACAAAATCCTCGCCGGTAGCCTGCGCTAAGCACGCGTCGTTTCCTGGTTTTTTGCCTATTTAAGAACGCGCCAAATATTGTTGGCGACGCTCGCTTGTGTTCTGTCCGACTGTCAATGATAATGACCGCTCGCACCGTCTAACAAGATGGACGCCTGCCCGTTTATCGCGCGGGGTGGAGGAGGGGGAATTATGCGGTCTTTTGCTTGGATATTTGCTTTTGTTTTTGCGATCCACTTGCCATTTGAGAGCAGTGCCCGCGATTTAAGTGTCTCAGAGCGCGCGCGAGTTGATGCGGTTCTCGATGGCTTGGTGGAAGAGGGCGACCCCGGCTTCGCCATTGGTGTGGTGCGCGAGGGCGAAATTGCCTTGGAGCATTATGAGGGCCTTGCAGACCTCTCTTTTGAAGTTGAGATCGGTCAAGCGACCCGTTTCAATATTGCCTCCAACGCGAAACAATTTGTTGGTGTGATGGCGTTGTCATTGGCCGAGCAAGGGCAAATCGATCTTGATGAGGACTTTCGTACATATCTGCCTGATGCCTTGCCTCTGATTTCTCAGGAAATCTCGGTCAACCAATTGTTGACCCATACGAGCGGCGTCAGGGATATCTATGAATTGTGGTCTTTGACCGGGATCACTTGGTACGAGCGCCCCCTAAGCACCCGCGATGCGAAACGTTTGCTGGATTTGCAAAGCGAACTCAATTTTGCGCCTGGCAGCGATTATCTTTACAGCAATTCAAACTATGTTCTCTTGGCGCAAATGATCGAGAATGTAACCGCTGAGCGATTTGACCTTTATGCTCGCGCCTTCTTCGATGAACTGGGCATGGCGGATACGGGCTGGAAGCGGCGCGCGAGTAATATCATCCCTCAACAGGCGCGGCCCTATGGCGATTGGAATGGTTGGCGCGAATTTCCAGCTATCGTGAATTTGTTCGGTGACGGTTATCTCTTCACCACCTTGAAAGATCAGCTGATGTGGGAAATGCAAGTGCAGGGCGCGGCCAGCGAGTTGCCGCGAGGTTTGATCGAAATTAGCCAGAGGCGGCCTGATCGCAATCTGCCTGGGAATTATGGATACGGGCTTGAGATGAGCCGTTTTGGCGGTCAGCCCGCCGTCTCGCATATTGGCAGTACAGGTGCTTTTAATGCATATGTTCTGCGCCTTCCCGAAAGGCAAATGTCGGTTGTCGTTATGGGAAATACCGGCGGGGTCAGCATGGTCGGGCTTGGTCAAAGGGTGATGGCAGCGATCTTGGACATCCCAGTGGATCAGGCTTTCGATTACCCAGCTGGCCCGGACAAGGTTTTGGCACGCCCCACGCAGCGCGAAATTCTAGGCTTATATGAGCTGGGGAATGCAGGCTTTTTGAAGATCACGCAGCGCGATGGTGATTTGTATCGCGAAATCGAAGGCCGGGACCCGGTTCGCCTGGTTCATGAAGTTGGCAATGTGTGGTCGTATGAAACACTGCCAGAGCTAAAAATTGCATTTGACTCAGCCCCTGAAGGCACGCGCAGGCTTCGGCTTTTCTTGCCAAGCCAGCCAGTAAATACAGGTTTGAAGGTTGCCCCTGTACCCAATGATGCTGGTAGCCGGGAATCGCTGGAGAAATGCTTTCTCAACGCAGAAACCGATACTTGGATCAGGTTCGATTGGCAGGGTGAAAATGACTTCACTATGACCAAAAACGGCCGTGCGCGTGATGCACGCATGGTAGGCGCAGATTATATACGCTGGAATGCTTACCGGTTCCGTTTTGAGCGCTCTGCAAATGAGGACGTCGTCCGCCTTTGGGTCGATAACAATCGCATAAGGAATGTTCGGTTCGAGCTGTCGAATGAATGCGATTAATAAGATCGCCAGACGGGTTTCGCAGATACGGTTGCAAATGTCGGTGGGTCATTGCGTCGTCGTTTGACGAACCGAAAAATGGTGCCCCTGGCCCGACTCGAACGGGCACTCCCGAAGGAAAGCGATTTTGAATCGCTCGCGTCTACCAATTCCACCACAGGGGCACACCTGAGCAGCAGGAGCGGCTGTTAGCGGGACCGATCTATTCTAGCAACCCACATCAGACATAAGTTCGAAAATAGATGGGCAGAGAAGGGGTGGGGCCGCCCTAAAATTGCCCATTTGTGCGCTTGAGCCGGGTGTGGCCGAGAAAAGAGCTCGGCGCGCGCTGGATAATTTGGGCTCAGGCTCTCAGCGCCGCTGATC
Source organism: Erythrobacter sp. (assembly GCA_013214365.1). Lineage (GTDB taxonomy): Bacteria > Pseudomonadota > Alphaproteobacteria > Sphingomonadales > Sphingomonadaceae > Erythrobacter. The sequence goes on along the minus strand of JABSPI010000250.1, from coordinate 28 downwards.
CATAAACCGTAGCTTTAGGGATGCAGAC
>JABSPI010000249.1 GCA_013214365.1 Erythrobacter sp. | reverse complement strand
GCAAGATCGCCTGTGTGATCCGTTCCATCGGCCGATGGGCCGCCAAACAAGCGCTCAAAATCCCATCCCGCCGGCAGCAGGAGCGGCAATTCCTCGCGCATGAGCGGCGCGCCCGCTGGCCGATCGGGGGTGGCGTCCACCGCGACCAGGCTGGTGCGGCTGGTCACCAGACCAAAATCCATGCCCAATTCCTCGATCGAGGTGTCGGCGCGTTCGTGGCTGGTTTGCCCCGACCAGCGTTCGGCCTCGACCTCGGCAATGCGCGAGCGGGCCCACAATTTGGCAATCGCTGCGCTGCTATGCGCGTGCGTGAGGTCGATGCTGCGCTGCCATGGCAGGCCATCAATAGTGCCGCTGATGCGCAAGGTGCCGCTCAAATGCCGCGTCCGGCCCAGCAGGACCAGCGGCTCGCCTGCATACAGGTCGGGCAGGTCGCGCGGGGTGAAAGCGATATTGCCGCCCTCGACATGCGCGCTCAGTCCGGTGGCAATCGGCTGTGCCAGCCGGTCGAGCAGGCGCTGCATTTGCCGCTCGGCCTCATTGCCGGTCCCGACATGGGTGAAGGTGCCGCGCCCGGCCTGGGCCATGCGGCGCATGAGATAGGTGTTGGGCGCCGAGCCGATGCCGACCATGAACACCCGGCTCTGGCCGCGATCCTGCTCGATCGCGCGCATCATATCGGCCTCGTTCGACAGCGCGCCATCGGTGAGAAAGATGATCTGGCGCACCGCGTCTGGAGCTGGCGAGGCGCCGCATTGCGCCTCGCGGCTTGCACATATGCCGGTTTCATCGAGCGCAGCGCGCAAAGCGGGCAGCATCTGCGTCCCGCCTTCGGCTTCGAGCGTGCGGGTGAAGCCCTTGGCCTGTTCGATATTGCGGCGATTGGCCGCGACCGCGCTGTCGAACAGCTGCTCCATCGTGTTGTCAAACCGGATGATGTTGAACCGGTCTTGCGGGCGCAGGGTGTCCAGCGCGTAGAGCAGGCTGGCCTTTGCCGCCGGCATCGAGGTCCCCGCCATCGAGCCTGAATTGTCGATCACGAAGATCATTTCGCGCGGCGGCGCTTCGCCGCTTCGCTGCGCCTTGGGCGGGGTGATTGTTGCCATGACATAGGTGAGTTCGCCGTGGCGCTCGCGGAACAGGCCCAGCGAAGGTGCATTGCCCTGCGCGCTCCAGCGCAATTCGAAATCGCGGTCCGCGGGCACCGCGCCATCGGCCAGAGTGACCGTGCGTTGTGCCCCTTCGCCCGCGACATTGACCGCGTGATAGGGGCTTGAAATCGCGCCGGTGGCAAAGCCGGGGTCGAGATGGACCGTGATCGACACCGGATTGAGCCCGCCGCCTGCGCGCGCGGCCATTTGCGGATCGGCGGTCGGGGCAAGAATATCGGCGGCGCCCGCCAATGCCGCCGCGCGGGTAAGCGACCCGTCACTATTGGTATCCCCGGCAATATAACGCGGCCCCACCACCAAAGGCAGGCGCAGCGCATAATCGCCCGCAATCTGGGCAATGGGCGCCTGAAATTCGATCTGGACCAGCACGGTTTCACCCGGGCCCACATTGGCGATGGAATTGCGGAACATATTGGGCCGGTTTTGTTCGACCAGCCCGGCCTTGCGACCGCTCGACTTGGCCGCATCGTATATCTGCCGCGCCTCTTGCTTGGGCTTTATCTGGCCTTCGATGATGCGGTCGCCGACCACCATTTTGAGCGTGTCGACCGCGCCATTATCGGGCAGGGGGTAGAGATAGATGGCCTCCATCCATTCCGATGAGCTGTTGCGAAATGCCTGAGTGACGGTGACCCGCGCGCTGGTGCCCGAGACATGGGCGACGATATCGGTGCCCAGCCGGATTGCGGGGATATCTGTGGCAATGCCGCCGGCTTGGTCGGGGGCGCTGCGCAAGATCAGGCCGCCTTTGCCAGTGGTAAAATGGGGCGGCGCGGTGCGGCGGCCTTCGTCCATTGCGGCCATCGCTTCGTCGGCGGCGCGTGGTGAGATGTTGGCGGAGATGTTGGGGGATGCGTTGGCAATCGCCTGCGGCGCGAAGCTCGATGCGGCGAGGGTGGCGATCGCAATGACGCCAAGAATACACATCACCATGATCGCATCGCGATCGAGCAAATGGTCGAAATTTTTGACCGTTGGTCGCATGTCAGCCTCCGTTCATCCTTGAGATGTATTCCTGATGCGATGAAATGCGGCGCGCCGCCACGGCCAAACCCCGCCAATTTCCGCACAGAATCTGTGCGGGGCGCAGGCGGGTGCGGGCGAAGTGGGGCGGCTTGGTTGGGCCGGTGCCGAGATATGCGGACCTGTGCCGGGATGTGCCGAGATGTGCAGCGATGTGCGGGCCAAAGATGGACCGGAACACGAGACAGTTAGGGAGAGGCAAAATGGGGTGTGCGGCGGTGATGGGTGAATTTGACAATGCGGCTTTGGCGGTGCGGCTGCGCGAAGAGATTGCGCGGCAAAACCTGTCCCGCGCGCGGTTGGCGGATGCGGCGCGCTTGTCGCTCTCGACCTTGGAGAAGGGGCTAACCGGGCGCCGGCGCTTTACGTTGGAGACGATTGTGCGGCTGGAACAGGCGCTGGGCGCGAGCCTGCGCGAGGCGGCACCTGCGCCTGCACCTGCGTCTGCACCGGCACACACGCCCGTCCCCCTATCCGCGCCGGAACCCGCGCCCGCCGCACCCGCGCCAATGCTCGCCCCGCCCGAAATGGGGTCCTATGCCCGCCCCGCTGTGCAATGGATCGAAGGCGAATATCTGACCTTGCGCGCCAGTTTTGGCGAAGACCGCTCGGTCTATGCTTATCGCACCGATATCGGGTGGGACGCGGCCAAGGGCCATTTGGTCTTTGCCGAAAGCGACCGGGTCGATACCGCCTTTCAGCAGGCCGGCTTTGTCTCGATGCCGCATTTGTCGGGCCACATCTATTTGATGACCAGCGAGGCCGGGCAATATCGCATGATCATGCTGGGCCGCGCCACGCATGAGCGGCGCATGTTCGGCCTCATTTCGACCTTGCAAGTCGGGCGCGGTTCGCAATTGGTGCCGGTGTCATGCCCGGTTGCGTTGGTGCCGGTGGATCAGGTGGCGCAGCCGGTCTTCGGACTGGTGCGCGACGGCGATGAGGCTTGGGATGAATATCGCGCCGTGCTCGACACCGCGCTCAGCAGTGATTTTTGCCGATTGCGGCGCTGAGGCCAAGAGCGCATAAGTAGGGCAGGTCGCGCGCGCGGGCTTACCAGCCAAGCGCATATGAGAGCTGCAAGCTATGCCTGACGCTGCCTGTGACCCTGCGTCCCAAAGCGCACCCCAAAGCGCGCCCCAATCCGCGCCCCACACTTCTGGCGCGGCTCCCTCATCGCAGGCATTCAACGCGCCGGTCCACGCGTTTCGCGGATTTGCGATCCTCAACATTCTGGCGATCCATTGCACCGCGCTCGCCGTGCTGTTCCAGCAAACCACGCCCGGCCTCAACCAACCGCCCCAACCGCCTCAACATCTGGCCGAGGCAATCTACCCGGTCAGCTAGGCGCTGTTTCATGGCTCGACGATTTACTTCGCGCTGATTTCGGGGCTGCTCTATGCGATGGTCCTGTCGCGCAAAAGCTGGAGCGAGTTTTTCCGGGGCAAGCTCACCAATGTCGTGGCGCCCTATGTGCTGGTCTCGTTTATCCTGACGCTGTTTGTCCTGCCCGCGCCGGGAGAGGGGGCGGGCCTTGCGGCGGGCTCGGGGCCAGTTTGGGGAACGCTGTTTGATGGCGGAGCGGCGGCTTTTGCCCGCGCTTTTGCCGGCAATCTGATGTTCGGGCGAGCGGTGTTCCCGCTATGGTATATCCCCGTCCTGCTGGTCCTGTTTGCGCTCACCCCGCTGTTGGCTGGCTGTTTGCGGATGCGTCGGGGCTATTGGGTGCTTGTGGCTCTGGCCATATTGCCATTGGCGGTGGCGCGCACAGGTGCGGTGCTCAGCTGGCAAAATTGCATCTATTTCCTCGGCCCCTATGCGCTTGGCGTGCTGTTGGGCGCGCATTACCCGGCGCTGCGCGCGTGGTTGGCGCGGCATTGGGCCGGTTTGGCAATGGTTTGTTTGGTCGGCACCTTGGCGGCCTATGCCCTGTTCAAGGCGGGGGCCGGGATCGATGGCGGGACCTATACAATCGGCGCATTTGTCCCGGTGGAAGCGGTCGTCTATGTCCAGAAGCTCGCTCTGGCGGGCTGCGCGCTGGTCGCGCTGACCCGGATGGGGGGCGGTCTTGGCGCTGGCTTGATCGCTGCGCGGATGATGCCTTTGCGCTCTATTTCCTGCATGCGCCGGTTGCGATTATCATGCTGGCGCTGGCCGTGCCGGTCGTGGGCGCGGCGCAGAGTGTGGCGGGCGCGCTTGTATGGGTGGCGGCGACATGTTGGCCACATGGGCGGTGTGCAGCGCGATCACCGCGATGATCCGCCGCCTGTTTGGCAAAAAATCGCGGATGATTATCGGGGCCTGAAATCGGGGCCTGAAATCGGGGCTGGTTTTTGGGGCCTCTTTTTGCGGCGAATATGGGGAGGGGGGATCTATGATTGTGGTTGTCGAAGGGATCAGCGCCGCGGGCAAAACCACCTATGCGCGCGCGCTGGGCGAGGCGGTCTGGGTGCCCGAATTTGAGGAGCAAGGCACGCCGCCTGCCCCCGACAGCCCGGCCAAGGAGCGAGCCGCCTATTGGATCGCGCATAATGAGCGCCGCTTTGCCCGCGCGCTCGAAGTGGAGGCTGAGCACGGCTACGCGATTTGCGACACCGATCCGTTCAAAACCCATTTTGACTGGTGCATGGCCAAAGCGGGCTTTGCGACGATGGATGTGTTCAAAGCGGCCAAGCCGCTGCTGCGTGCATCCTTTGCGGCGCGCCAATTGGGCTTTGCCGATCTCTATCTGGTCAAACAGATCGCCCCCGAAGTCGCGCGCGCGCAGAAACAGGGGGACACCACCCGCACCCGCCGCCGCTTCGACATGCATTTGGCGCTGCAACCGCATTTGATCGATTGGTTCAAGGCTTTGAGCGAGGTCTTGCCCGGACAGGTCGAATTCGCTTTCCCGGACAGGCGCGACGTGCTCGCAAGGGTCAAAAACAAAGCGCCGGAGGAAAACCCCCGGCGCTTCGATGTCTCAGTGCTCGACGCGCTGCTTGCGCGGCTGGCGTAAGCGGTGCGTTATGCCATTCCGGGCAGCAAGCGCTCACCGGCAATGCGTTGCATCGCCTTTTGCAGCTTTTCAAACGCGCGCACTTCGATCTGGCGGATGCGTTCGCGCGACACGTCGTAAACCTGGCTCAGTTCTTCCAAAGTTTGCGGCTTTTCGGTCAACCGGCGCTCGGTCAGGATGTGCTGCTCGCGTTCGTTGAGCGCATCCATCGCCTCGACCAGCATTTCGTGGCGCACTTCGGCTTCCTGGGCATCGGCGACCGTTTCATCCTGCAACGGACGATCATCGGTCAACCAATCCTGCCATTCGCCCGACCCCTCTTCACCGCCGCGCATCGGCGTGTTGAGCGATCCATCACCGCCCATCATCATCCGGCGGTTCATATTGATCACCTCTTGCTCGGGCACGCCCAGATCGGTGGCGATCTTGGTCAAATCCTCGGGCGAGAGATCGGTGTCGTCATAGGCTTCGAGCTGCTTCTTCATCCGGCGCAGGTTGAAGAACAGTTTTTTCTGAGCCGCGGTGGTGCCCATTTTAACCAGGCTCCACGAGCGCAGGATATATTCCTGAATGCTCGCCTTGATCCACCACATCGCATAGGTTGCGAGGCGGAAACCGCGATCGGGTTCGAATTTCTTGACCCCTTGCATCAGGCCCACATTCCCTTCCGAGATGAGGTCGCTGACCGGCAGGCCATAGCCGCGATAACCCATCGCGATCTTGGCCACGAGCCGCAAATGCGATGACACCAGCTGGCTTGCGGCCTCGGGGTCTTCGTGTTCGGCATAGCGTTTGGCGAGCATATATTCCTGCTCAGCGGTCAAAACGGGGTATTTCTTGATTTCCGACAGATAGCGATTGAGGCTTTTCTCACCACTAAGGGCCGGGACAGATGCGGAATTGCTCACTTTTTCTCCAACCTTTCTATTGTCGACCTGAGTGTATGGACCCCTGATGGGCATCCGTTGGGACAGGCCACACGGTTACATATACGCGAGTTTTGCCCATTTGGGGGCACTTTTCATCGATTAAAACGGCCAAGTTCGTCGATTAGTTCCCGCATATCGGCGGGAAGAGCCGCTTCAAAGCGCAGATTTTGGCCTGAAATCGGGTGGATAAAGCCCAATTCGGCCGCATGCAGCGCCTGACGCGCGAATCGCAATTGAACCAGCAGGTTTTTCAATGGCTTGGGGGTCCTTCCATAGATTGGATCCCCTAATAAAGCATGCCCGATTGACGCACAGTGAACGCG
>JABSPI010000248.1 GCA_013214365.1 Erythrobacter sp. | reverse complement strand
TGGGTTTTGTCATGGGAGACGCGATCATAGGACTTGACCTGCGGGGCCGGGGGAGGGAGAGGCGGGCCGCTGGCTTGGCCCGGTTGGCCCGGTTGGCCCGGTTGGTCGGGGCGGCGTGGCCATGTCGGGGTGCCTGCGCCGTTCGCTCGACCGGCGGATGCGGATCGAGAGCACCGATTCCAGCGTGTACCACGCCCGAAGCGCGCGAAAGGCGAGATATTCGGGCATCGCCAACAGCGCGCCCCATTCCCGGTTGATAAGGATCGCGGCAATCGCCACCAAAGCCGGCGCGCCGACCAGAACCGCAATGATCGATTGCCACACCAGCGCATTGGTGTCGCCGGCCCCGATCAACAATTGGAACAGGCCAAAAATCAGGATCGGCACCATCATTGCGCGCCGCGCCGAATTGAGCAGCATATAGGGCAGGACCAATTTGCCGCGCACGCTCATATTGCGCGACACCAACGCATCCTTTGCCCGCGCCGAGACATGATAGACCGAGCGGAACCAGCGCATGCGTTGTTCGCGCATATGGGCAAAGCTGGCGGGCACTTCGGAGACATAGCGGACCCGTTGATCGACCATGGCGCGATATCCGATTTCCGAAATGCGCAGCGACATATCGGTGTCCTCGCCATTCATGCCGGTGGCAAATTCGCCCGCTTGGCGCAGCGCATCGGCGCGGTACATCGCAAACATGCCCGGCACCCCGATCAATCCCCAAAAGGCCGATAATGCCGGCGCGTAATAGCCATGTTTGAGCAAAACCTCGACCAGCCGCGCACGGTCAAACGGCCCGCCGCCCGGCGGTATCGCAATGCCGCCGACCACGCCCACATGGGGGTCGTGAAAATTCTGGATCGCCAGTTTGATATTGTCCGCCCCGATTTGCGTGTCGGCATCGATGCGCAAGATGAAATCATGGCGCGCCTCGGCCACGGCGCGGTTGAGCGCGTGCGCCTTGCCCGGCCGCGCGACCTTGATCACCCGGCCCTCCACCCACGGCGTGGCCTCCAATGTCGCCTGTGCGATTGCCGCGGTGCGGTCGGCGGAATTGTTGTCGATGATCAACAGCTCAACCGGCGCATCATAGGCGCGCGCCGCCTCAGCGATGTGATCGATGGTTTCAGCGATAATATGCGCTTCGTTAAAGGCGGGCACGATGATGCTGATCGGGGCGGAGAAATCCTTGGCCGCTGACAAAATCCGTTCGACCACGCCGATCAAGTAGAGCAGCAGGAAAAAGGCCGGCAAAAACAACAAGACCCCCGGCCCAATCCCGCCCAGCAAAGTCAGCTCGCGCAGGTCGCGCACCACCGGGCTTTCGAGCGATCCGACATAGGCCGCAAGCGATCCGGCAATCACCGCCACCGCGATAAAGCGCAAGATCATGCGCAGGTTTTGTTGATCACCGATTTTGACCGGCACCGCATCGGGCATCGCGCCGCGATCGAGCAAAGTGGCCGAAAACAGGCCAAACCCGATGAGGCCGGCAATGATCTGCACCACGGTGAGCGGGTAGGCTTCGCCGACAAATTCGAAAAACCGCCAATTGATGATGTCGAGCACCGCGCAAATCGCGAGAAACCGCAGCACCAGATCAAAGGCAAATTTGAACCGCGCAAACGCACTGCCCGAACCATAGATCGCAAAGGAGATGAAAAACGAGATGATATAGGTGCGGATCGCGATCGAATGTTCGCCAGTATAGGGCGCAAAGACATAATCGTCATGCGGCAGGATCATGTCATACAAGCCGGTTTGAAACAGCCACAATTGCACCAGCGAGAGCAGCGCAAAGGTCAACAACAAGGCCGGCGCGCGCAGCGGCGACACCGGCACGGACAGCGCCTTGGGCTGGCTGTCGACCGAGCGGAAGACGACCCCCTTGCGGGTGGCGGTGTCGGTGGCCGGGCTCATAGGCCAGATGCGCGGGTGCTGGCCTGAGCGGGGGGGCGCACCACGCTCACCACCAAGGCTGTGGCCGCGATATCTTCAAGCCGGCTTTGGCCAAGACGCTGGACTGTGACCTCGCTGCCGGCTGGGGCGGGGCGGGTGATTATCCAATGGTCCATTTCGGGCTCGCGGGTCATACGCTGCGCGGCGGCGCCATTGGCGAAGGCGCGGATGCGTGCGGATTGCGCGGTCTGGCTCGCTTCCCAGCGCGAGGGGCCCAGCGCCGCGATCAGCGTGATCGCCGCAGTGGCATCGGGGGGCGAGAGCGCGCCGGTGTCGAGCCGCACGCTGCCGGCACGCAACAAAGCTGCGCGCAGGCCTTCCAGCTCCCCATCGAGCCGCGCCGTCCCTGCGCGCAAGGCGGTGCCGGGCAAAAGCTGCGCCACTGATTGCGCGATATCGCCGCAGCGCAAATCCTGCGCGTCATAGGCCGACACCGTTATGTCGAGCGTATTGGTGTGTTTTTGCACCCGCGCGGGGATGACAACTGATTGGTTCAAACGCTCTGCCCCATCGGCAATCCGGCGCGAAAACAACAGGTTGTTGTTGAGCGTCACCGCCACATCGCGCTGCAACCGGGTGGTGGATGGCCCAATAAGCAAACGCAGATCAAGCGCTGATGGCAAACGCCCATCGGGCAGATCGGCCGCATCATAAGTGTAGCGCCAGCTGGTGCGGCGGGTGAATTTGCGCACCCCGTCATTGACCGGCGCGCTCGCCAGCGCAATCGGATAGGCGGCGGGCACAGTGAAGCGGCCGCGTGGGCTGGCCTCTCCGGCGAGCGTGCGCAAGATTTCAAGATCGACCCCGTTTTCAGCCAGAACCGGGCGATAGCCCTTTTCGCGCAAAATCGCGGCCTGGTGCAGCGCGTTTGTATCATCGCTGCTCGCCCCGCCTGCGCCATCAGCGCCGCCGGTCAGCGCCATCGGCACCCGGTCGCCCCACAAAGCGAGCTTGTCGCGCGTGGTTTGCGGCGCGCCCGACAGGTTCAAGCGCAGCCCGCTTGCCGGATCGAGCGTCACCACCGCCGCGATCGCATCATCGCCGGTGCATTCCGCAATCGGTCCGCGCCCTTGCAGGCTGACCGCGGCATTGATCGTGCCCGATGCCAATTCCTCGCGGGTCAATTGCACCTGCAGGCTGTGGGCTTGTTGGCCGGTTTCCAACAGATATTCGGCGCGCTTCATGCCATTGATCGACACGCGCAAAACCCCTTCGACATTTTCAGCAACCAATGTGGTGAAGACAAGATCAAGATCGCCAGAGACCGGGCGGGTGTCGAGCGGCAGGCGAAATTGCATCCCGGCATAAGCCGGCAGGCCCGACAAGATCAGCGGTGCATCCTGTGCCACCGGCGCGCCAAACACCTCGCTGCCTTCGGCATCGAGATGGGCAAGAACGGTGGTGTTGGCATCGGAGAAACGCGCCGGATCGGGGCCGTCTGATCGCAACCAATTGGCGTCAAATGCGCCGCGTTGGCCCAGGAAAATCAAAAACCCCACCAGCAACAGCGCCAAGACGCCCAGTCCTGCTAAACGCATATCATTCGCTCCTGTCTTGTCGGCCCGTATTTGTTGGTTGGTGTGGGTTAGGAAACTTGACTGTATAGATTTGCGAGCAGGTCGGTTTCCCCGCCAGGCCCGCCGGCTTTGCCGCCAGCCCCGCCGTTTTCAAAGCCAACCCCGCCCCCACGGTCCCGGTAAGGTCCCAAATCAGGTGCTGTATCGCCTCGGCTTGCCGAGCCGTCTTGATCGCCCAGCCGCGCCTCGCATTCGGCATTCCACGCCGAACGCGCCGGAATATGCACAAGGTCAACCCGGCCCTTGTGCGCGCGGCACAAATCGATCGTCTCTTGCAGCAGCGCGCTGTCGAGCATGATCGGATCGAGCCCCAAAGCGAGAAAGGTTGCATTGCTCACGCTCAGCTCGTTTTCGGCCGCTTCGGCGCGCGGATTGGGCATATATGCAATATCGGCCCCCATGCGCGCAGCCACCAAATGGGCCAAATCCGCCACGGTCTGCGTCTGCGCCACCTGGTTGAGGATTTTGACCCGCTCACCGCGTTCTGGCGGCGTCTCAATCGCGAGCTTGATGCATCGCACTGTGTCCTGAATATTGATGAAGGCGCGGGTCTGACCCCCGGTGCCGTGAACGGTTAGAGGGTGGCCGAGCGCCCCTTCAACCACAAAGCGGTTGAGTACAGTGCCATATTCGCCGTCATAATCGAACCGGTTGATCAAGCGCGGATCGCGCATCGTGTCGCGGGTTTGGGTGCCCCAAACGATCCCCTGGTGCAGATCGGTGATCTTGAGTTGATCGTTTTGGGCGTAGAATTGAAACAGGATCTGATCGAGCGATTTGGTCATGTGATAGACGCTGCCCGGCCGGGTCGGGAACAGGATGTCACGGCTGTGCGGGGTGCCTGCGTCATCGCGCACTGTCACATCGAGATACCCCTCGGGGATCGAAAATCCGTTCCCGCTATAGCCATAGACGCCCATTGTCCCCAGATGAACCAGATGGGTGTCGGGCGCATAATGGGTCAGCGCCACCAGCAGATTGTGCGTGCCGCCAATATTGTTGTCGACCGTGTAGCGTTTTTCCGCCGGCCCGCGCATCGAATAGGGGGCGGCGCGCTGTTCGGCGAAATGGACGACCGCGTCGGGCCGGGTGTTCTTGAGCAAGGTTGCTAGCCGCTCCGGCTCGCGTGCAAGATCAAGCAGGACAAAGCGGATCGTGTGCCCGGTCACATCGCGCCAGGCGGCAATCCGCTGTTCCATCGATGCAATCGGAGTGAGGCTTTGAACCCCCAATTGGGCGTCAATGTCCCGCCGCGACAAATTGTCTACAATCGTCACGTCATGGCCCGAGGCCGAAAGATACAGCGCGGTGGGCCACCCGCAAAAACCATCGCCGCCCATTATTATTATGCGCACGAAATTACTCCTGCGCGACCCTCTTATTTCAGCGAGATCGCCAGATTAGAATAATTATAGACTTCGGAAATTAGCAATTTTAGGGGTGTATGCGCGATCCGACCTATTTGAGGGCTAACGTTTGGTAAAGGCCTCGCAAAATCCTTTAGCGGAATGCGAAAAATTCGCAAAATGTTTGTGCCAAGATAAGTAATCATGCGACGTAGAGACTTCGTTACAAACGCAATTTTGGGCACGATAGCGGGCATTAGCGCCCAATCGGCGCGCGCAGAGCGGCTCGCAGGCTCCCTCGACACGCTGGCGAAAACACGCGGATTGCGCTTCGGCGTGGCGGTTTCGGCCAAGACGATGGCGCAGCCCGCCTATGCCGATCTGGTCTTGCACCATGCCGGCCTATTGGTCGCGGAAAACGCGATGAAATGGCAATATCTCGAACCGCAAGAGCGGGTCATATCCGATCACGAAGCGGCCTGGTTTGCGCGGCTTGGTGCGGCCCATAACAAGGCCATGCGCGGCCATTGTTTTATGTGGAACCATCATGACCGGATGCCGGTATGGCTGGTCGATATTGCCGCGGCGACCGCGCGCGGCGCAGTGCGCGATTTGACCCGCCACATGTGGCGTCATGGCGCCTATCTCGCACGGCGCTTTGGCGGGGTGGAAAGCTGGGATGCGATGAATGAGGTGATTGATCCAGCCACTGGCGAGATCCGCGAAACCCATTTCACCCGCGCGATCGGCAATCGGTTTTTCGACCTTGCTTTCCAGATTATGGGCGAAAAATTTCCCGCTGCGCGGCTGGCGCTCAACGAAACCATGAGCTGGGATGCCGATCCGCGTCACCGCGATGGCGTGCTGCGATTGTTGGAACGCGCGCGGCAGCGCGATCTGCCGCTTCATACGCTGGGCATTCAAAGCCACATCGGCAAGACGTTGGGGCGCGCGCGCGATGAACGCGGTTGGCGCGATTTCCTCCAGGCGGTGAGCGATATGGGGTTTGCCATTGCGATCACCGAATTCGATTGCAGCGACCGTAATATCGCCGCCTCAGACCCGGCTATACGCGACGCGGAAGTGGCCGCGCATTGCCGCGCCTATCTCGATCTGACGCTCGATTTTACCAATGTGCGCGATGTGGTGGTGTGGTCGCTGGGCGATGGGGCGAGCTATATGAACCGGCCCGGCTACCCGCAATGGGGCCGGCGCGCTGATGGGTTGGCGTTGCGCGGCCATCCGTTCGACGATCAATTGCGCCCCAAACCCATGTTCAGCGCGATAGAGGCGGCATTGCGCGCCGCCCCGATGCGCTAGGGCGCCTGCAGGTTTAAACCGCGCCCAAGCTTAAACCGCGCCCAAGCTTAATCCGCGCCGTCAGCGGGCGCGTTATCTTCACTTTTAGCGGCGCTCTCGATCGTGATCCGCGAAATGCGCGAGTGCAATTGGCCGGTGGCATTGGTGCTGCGCAATTGCACCTCTATGCCCGCTTGCGGGGCGCATTGCTCAACCGGTTGCCACCCCGATCCGGTGTTGCATTCCACACTGAGCCCGGCAATCGCGGTGTTGGTTTGCAATTGCCCATCGA